>JBLHOB010000118.1:0-7711 GCA_047619425.1 Myxococcota bacterium | reverse complement strand
AGGCGCCAGAGCTCGACGCGATACGCGCAGGAAATAATCGACTCACTATAGAAACGAGAGGGGACCAACGAATGAGTATGGATCGGCGTAATTTCTTAAAGACAGGTGCGTTCGGCACGACCCTGGGCGCGGTCGCGACTGCGGGGCTCCTGGCAAACGTCGCGAGTGCCGGTCACCACGAAGCTGACGAGAAGGCGAACGACGAAGGACTGGCACCTGAGTCCGAGGCCGCCATGCGGGAACTTCGCGAAACCTTGGCCGCGCTCGACGCGGGCTATGGGGAGCCGGCGTGGCGCATCTCCACAGCGGACGATCTTGCCGATGCGCGAAGCAGCATGCTTCATCTACTTCAGCACAGTCTCGAAGTCTTCATGACCGGCGACGCAGCCCGACCGAACTTCAAGCGATTCGTCGGCCCCGAGAAAAAACTGCTGGGAGACAATCCCGACGCGATCTATTTCCATGCATTGGTTGACTCGAAACACAGCTACCGCATTCGCGGCAACATCGCGGACGCTACCTATACATCCTTCACCGTTGAATTGGGCACGGGGGATGGCGGCATGTCGACGGGCGTCGGTGCGACGCTGAATGACACCCAGTTCGAAATCGCTGCCGACGGAAGCTACGAGATCATTGCCAGTGCAAAAAAGCAGAAAGGCAACTGGCTGCAGTTGCCCGAGGGCTCGGGAAGTCTCAGCACGCGTCACTACTATGAGAGAGAAGTGGGTGTCGCGGCAGACCGGCTTCATCATATTCCGCTGATGATTGAGCCGTTGAACCCGCTGCCGCCACCGCCGCGACGCACCGATGCGGATCTGGCCGTTGCAATTCGACGTGTCACAAAATCGGTGAAGTCATCCGTGGTGCCGTTTGGTGTCGGGAAGAACTTGCCCAAGTACGTATCAAAAATTCCGAATCAATTGCCCCATCCCAAGATCGAGTCGGACGACAATGCGGACACGGGCTTCGCCGCCGTCGACAACGTCTATTCGATGGCTCCTTTTCTGGTGAAGCCGGGCGAAGCGTTGGTGATCCGCGGTCGGTTTCCGAAATGCCGTTTCGCCAACGTCGTTCTCTGGAACCGCTACCTCCAGACCCTCGACTACGCGCACCGCAACACGTCACTCAATCGGAAGCAAACCAAACTCGAAAGCGATGGCAGCTTCAAGATCGTAGTGGCGGGCAGTGACCCGGGCGTGCCGAACTGGTTGGACACAGAAGGTCGCCCGTTCGGCATGATGTTCTGGCGCTTTCAGATACCCGAAGAAGACATTGAGCCATTGACGACAAAGCTCGTGCCGATCGGTGAAGTCGCGAACGCATAACTCGCATTTTCGAATAGAGCGCAGTGGGTGAGCCTCGTAGCAATCGCTGCGGGGCTCGCGTGCGTTTCAGCCTCTAAGGCGGCTGTGGGGTCAGTGTTTCGCGTGCTCGTAGTTTGCTTGCTGGGGACGAAAAGCTTTTCGCGTGTTGCGACGGCTGGGGCGAGAAATGCGTTTACCTGTGTGCCGGTGCAGTCCACCAAAATAGAAAAGGGCCCCAGGTGATGAACACCTGGAGCCCTAATAAAACGAACACCGCAGTCGCAGGTGGGGCGAGCGGTCTAGGCGCGTGCGCCAATGCTGTGGCGGCGTTTGACTGCGAGCCCTGAAAGCCCGAGAGCCATCAAGAGCGCCGTTGTGGGCTCGGGGACCGGCGTGTAATTGAGGTTGTCGATGCCGCCGGAGCCACCCATGATGATCTTGACTCGGTCGATTTGATCGAAGCCAAGCGACTCGGCCGTAATCGCTGTAAAGCGATTCGCGGTGTTGTTGCCAAGCGACAGAGTTGGATCGTAAAGGATGGACGAAGGATCGAAGAAGTCCATCAAGTCGACCGTGACGAAGTCGTCGCCGAAGGCAAAGTCGATGGTCATGTTTTCGGCGGTGAGGCTTTCAATGTCGATTCCATCGAAACCAAATGCAGTGATTGGAGTCGCAAAATCGAAGACGAACACGCCAGCTCGGCGCATGCCTTCATCATCGGGGTCACTACAGATGCCGGTGTCGCAGCCGTCACTGTTCTCTTGGAGAATCAACATCGTGCCGAGATCTTCGCCGGCGATGTTGCCGCCGCTCCAGGGCGTTGGCAGTCCGGCAGACTCGAGATCCTCGTCAGAGGTACCCGTTGCATTGGAGTCGAAGCCAACTGCGTAGTTGAAGTCGCGATTGAAGTTGAAGGCGGAAATCGTCACGCCGTCAATCGTTCCGAAGGCAATCTCACCGTGATCGAGGTACTCAAAGTCGATGTTGAGTGCGTTCGCGGCCGTAGAAAACCCGAAAAAACAGAATAGTGTCAGCATTACGCTCGCGCGCTTGGCGATGCGTTTCAAGCAATTATCAGTCATGGACCACCTGTAGTTTAAGACCAGGCGGATTAGAGCCCCGGCCTATCCCGTACACGTGGTGTGGGAAGGCCGGATGTGTCTGAGAAAGTTGCTTGTAGGTGTAGTTTTTATGGAGTGGGGCGCGAAACCCAGTTGAAACGCGTTTGGGCCAAAAATTCTTCTGGAAAAACTGGAATTAGCGACTATCGGGTGACGGCTCCCGAGGAGCGCAGTGCCTGCTGGGCCTGCGCCGAGAGCCCCAACTCGTCGAGGATCTGTTTGGAGTTCTCCCCATAAAGAGATGGGGCCGCCGTGGGCTCGGTGGGTGTCACCGAAAACCGAACTGCAGGGCGCGATCGACGGTACTTGCCGTAGACCGGGTGGGTGGCCTCGACGATGCTGCCGTTGTGCACGATCTGCGGGTCTTCGAGCACCTCGTCGTGGGTCAAGACAGGGGCGGCAGGAACTTCGTGCTCGATCAATCGGCGGTAGGCCTCGGCGCTCGTGAGCTGGGCGAGCCCGGCTTGCATGGCTTCGGCGCGAGCCAGCGCATTGGCTTCTTCGAGCATCGACTTCCCGCGTTGTCGCGGGTCGTCGGCGACATCGTCGCGTCCAACCGCGCGCAGGCCCGAGCGCATTTGCTCTGCCGTGCCCATCCACAATACGAGCTGTCCGTCTTTGGTTGCCATCAGCTGATAGCGCTCGCCAGGCACCACGTAGTTCTCGACATTATCGCCCACGAGCGAATGGCGCAGCATCCCATCCGGCCAGAAGAACGCGAGGCCCGCATCTAGCATCGCGATGCGGACATGCTGGCCGCCTGCGCCGCGCTCGCGTGCCAGCAAGGCGGCTGTAATCCCCTGGGCTAGGGCAAATGAAGTTGCTTTGTCGACCAGCGAGTTGCGCACGAGGTCTGGGATCGGGATCTCGGGGTTCATCTGTGCCGCGACGTAGCCGGTGAGGGATTGAAAGATCGGGTCGTACCCCCGGCGATCCGCATAGGGCCCGTCATCGCCATAGCCGGTGATAGACGCATAGACGACGTTCGGGTTGATCTTGCGCAAGTCGGCTTCGGCGACCTTCAACCTTTCGGCTGCACCCGGGCGCCAGTTTTGCACGATCACGTCGGCGTCTTTCGCCAGCTCGTAGAAGAGAGCTACGCCGTCGGGGTGCTTCAGGTCGATTCCGATCGATCGCTTGCCGTGATTGCAGTTTGCGTAGAGGGCCGCCATGCCGTCGCGGTAGTTGGCCAGCTGTCGGCTTTCTTCGCCGTGTCCGGGCGGTTCAACCTTGATGACGTCTGCGCCCTGGTCGGCGAGGATCATTGCGCAGAGCGGGCCGGAGATGACTTCACTGATGTCGATTACACGAAAACCGGATAGGGGGCCAGGCATGGTGTTGTCTCCATACAATTGTGTCGGTGGGTGTGAAGTGGTGCGCCACTGCGGGCAGCTTTTCAGCGGCTAGCGAGTATTGGTCTGTGAAGGCGGTTTGTTCGCGAGCATCGCCTGCAGCGAACGCCCAAGGCGTCCGTCGGCATCGGCGAGGTCGACTTCGGTTAGGCCGATGCCTTCGTGGTCGGTAAGCAATGCGTGGCGGAAGCCAAACCAGTGTCCCACCGGCGGACGCTCCCAATAGATCGTGGTGTCGATGTTGATCATCGGTGCGCGCCACGCGTCGACATCCACAATCTTCTGGCGCATTAGCGATTGCCCCGAGAGCCCGAAGGTGAGGTCTGCCACTGCGGCGCAGCGCTGCAGTGGGGTCATCGGTTGCCCCTCGAGGAAGTCGATCGGAGTCGTGATCCAAGCGGCAGCGCCGTGTTCGTCGCTGCCGAGGCGAATCTCGAAGCTCCAGTGAAAACCTGGAGGAAACGATTCCCGTGCAGCCCCACCCATAAATTCTGCCGCTTGCGCGCCTTCGAGTGCAAGCGGGGGGACCGGGGCGTGGCCCCACGTGGTCGGAGCGTCTTTACTTGCTGCCAGCAGCACCGACGATGCTCGGCTGATTGTCTCGCCGGAGTCGGGCAGGCTGAGCTCGGCTTCGATTACAGCGATGCGTCGACCGTTGCGAACGAAGCGCCAATTGAGGACCAGGGGAACGCGCGGCACCGAACGAAATAGATCAACGGTCAGGCGCACCACGCGAAGTCCGGTTTCTTGGGCGGCTTCCTCGGCGGCGGTCGCAAAGAGTGCGTTGATCGGGCCGCCGTGTTGGTGGCCGTTTGACCAGGGACTCCCGCTCCAATAGGTGGGCTGGTAGAGGTCGCCGCTGCGTTCGTATAGATGATGGACGTCGGGGTCGACTTCCTTCGAGATGTCACTCGCGTGTAGTTCGCTCAAGACTGCTTGGTCCCCACGCCGAACTGGGTGATGAGCAGCGCGCCGCCCGCCATCGCGATGCCCTTTAGGAAGAATGACAGTTGGATGGCCTGCATGTCGGCAGTCTCGGCGGTCACCATCATGACCCCGTGGACGGTGATCGTAACCGGGACAAGGAAGATGAAAATCAGCCAGGCTCCAAGGCGCGCGTTCTTGTCGAACAAGATCATCCCTGCGCCGGCGAGTTCAACGACGCCCGAGATCAATACCCAAAACTCTCGAAAGGGAATGGACTCGTGCATCAAGCGGACATAGCCCTCGATGTCGGTGAAGTGTGTGATGCCGGACATGAAGAAGATCAACGTGAACATGAAGCGGCCGAGCAGGACGATGGAAGCGTGTCTCGGTAGTGAAGATTCAACTGACATTTGTCTTCCTTTACTTTGATTCAGGCGTTTGTGTCGCGAACCCATTCCAGCCGACGACTTCGGCTAGAGGTTGGCGGTAGGCGGGTTTGAAGTCGGTGCCTAGGGTGTAGGCGATTGGGAAGAGGCCAACTTGCATGTAGACCTCGTGTGGGATGTCGAGGAGCTCTGCCATTTCTTTTTCACGCCACAAGTGAGCCGTGGTCCATGCGCTGCCGAGGCCGCGACTCCGCAACGCCAACATGAAGTTCCATACGGCTTGTACAACGGAGCCCCACTGGCAGGCTTGCCAGAATACGTGCGTTTGCTTCCCCGGTGGGTCGGTGCGGCCGGGGATCACCGGCACGAGCAGGGCAGGGCTGCGGTGAAGGTTCTCACGAAGGTGCGTGGTTGAAGTCTCGATTCGATCCGCGCCTTCAACCTGGGCACCTGCATAACCATCCTCGTCGAAGCTCGCGATGAAGTCATCCATGCCCGCATTGTAAATCTCGGCGGCGCGCTCGATCATCTTGCGATCGTCGACGACGATCCAACGCCAGTTGTTCATGTTGCCGCCGTTGGGCGCTTGCACCGCAATCTCAAGGCACGCTTCGATGGTCGCGCGGCTCACCGGTTTGTCGTAGTCGAGACGTTTGCGCACGGCTCGCGTTGTGGTCAGCAGCTCGTCGTTCGAAAGTTTCATTTGCTCCCTATCGATTGCGACTTGATCCGTTTTGAACTGCGGTCTTTGTTGGTGGCATGGGATATGCCAATTTCTTAGTCTCTCAGCTCTCGTATTTACACGACGGCAGCAGCGGCCTTTCGCGCCACGCAGAGTCTGCCACAAGGAGATCTTGATGGACTTGGTTTTGTACGGTGCGCCACTTTCCCCCTTTGTTCGAAAAGCAGACGTGGTGATGCGCGAAAAGGGGATCGAGTTTGAAGTCGAAGCGCTTCCCGTGCCGCTTCCCGACTCGTTCGCAGCGATCAACCCCGCCCGGCGCATGCCCGCTCTGCGCGATCGCGACATTTCAGCCGAAGGTCCCGAAGGTGTGATCCCGGACTCATCCGCAATTTGCGCCTACCTCGAGCGCCTGGTTCCCGAACCTTCGATGTATCCGCAAGACGCTTACGAATACGGGCGAGCCCTTTGGTACGAGGAGTACTGCGACTCGGATCTTGCCGGTAAGATCGGCTTGGGGATTTTCCGCCCCATCGTTTTCGCGCTCTTTGCGAAAAAGGAGCCCGACGTCGCGACCGCGCGTAAAACCATGACCGAAGTCTTGCCCCATTTTTTCGATTACTTCGAAGGTGAGCTCGAAGGCAAAGAGTATTTGGTTGGTGGCGCATTTTCGATTGCCGATCTTTCACTCGTAACCCAGTTGATCAATCTAGGGCTCGCAGTTGGGCCGCCGGATCCAGCGCGCTGGCCCGGCATCACTGCTTTGGTCGAGCGCGTGTCAAGTCGTCCGAGCTTTGGGCCGAATCTTGCGATCTGTAAGAAGATCCTCGCGAAGCCGGTCGATTTGGGGCTGTAGCTAGGCGGTGGTTAGAATCGATCTGTAATATTAATCTCGCTTCGGCGAGTCACGCGCCAATGAGATCGGGGGTAGTGCGATGTGCGGCTTTGTTGGCGGGATGCTCGGGCAACCACTTGAAGACGCGAAGCTCGATGACGCGTTGGAGTCGATTCATCACCGCGGTCCCGACTCCCGCGGTAGATGGGTGTCTGACGATGGCCGCTGGTTTCTGGGTCACACGCGCTTGTCGATCATCGGTTTGCGCAACGGCGAGCAACCGATGTCGAGCCCCGATGGCAATGTGCAGATGGTGGTCAACGGCGAGTTCTATGGCTATCGCGCCATTCGCGAAGAACTCCAGCAGCAGGGCTACGTCTTCGAAACAGACTCGGACAGCGAGATCGCCCTCCATCTCTATCATCGCGATGGAATGAACATGGGGCAGCATCTGCGCGGTGAGTTTGCCGCGGTGATCGCCGACCGCCGCAGTCGCGCGATGCTGGCCATTCGCGATCGCTTCGGCATCAAGCCTCTTTTCTATGCCATGCATGAGGGTGGGGTGTACTTCGCCTCGGAGATCAAGGCATTGCTGGCTCTCGGCGTGCCGTCGCGCTGGAACCGCGAGGCGGTATTGCAAGAAACGTATATGATGCGTCCGCATTCACGATCGATGTTTGAAGGGATCTACAGCGTACCGCCCGGGCACTACGCCATTGCACAGAAAGGCGAAGTCTCGGTGTACCCGTACTGGGATCTGGATTTCCCCCTTGCCGAGGACTTGGCCAAAGACGATCGCAGCGAACAAGAAGTTGTCGATGGCTTTCGCGACGTTCTTGAAGACGCAGTTCGCGAGCGATTGGTTGCCGACGTCGAGGTCGCTTCGTATCTGAGCGGCGGCATTGACTCGTGTGCCGTACTCGGGATGGCGCAAAGCATGATGGACCGCCCGATCCGCGCCTACACGCTCACCTTTGACGACGCGCTCTACGACGAAAGCGCGTTGGCCCAAGAACAAGCCGAGTTTTGCGGCGCAACCTACAACCCAATCCCGGTCACCTCCAAGTCCCTGGCCGACGCCTACAGCGATGCGGTTTGGCA
>JBLHOB010000117.1:0-7726 GCA_047619425.1 Myxococcota bacterium | reverse complement strand
GGTTTTGCAGCTTCGGACATTCGTAGGTCAAACATCTCGTCAGTGGTTTCGAGACCCGCCATCACTATCTCCTCATACGCACAGGCATATCAACCTGCTGGCGCATTGGTTTACAGAGCTGTCTATGAACAGCTCGCTGGTTGCTTGGATTGTCGATCGGAAGCTTCGCCGGATGAGCGAAGTCGAAAAGACTTTTTTTAATGCACTTGCATGATAACGTCCCGCGTGACGACCGCCACCCTGGAGACAACCCATGCCCCGCAATGCCGATGACACGCGCGCACAGTTAATCGATGCTGCCGAGCGCTTGTTTGCCGAGCGTGGTGTCGAGGCGGTGTCGCTTCGCGAGATCAATCGCGAGGCAGACCAGCGCAACACAACGGCGCTGCAGTATCACTTTGAGGACCGAGCAGGTTTGATCCAGGCAATCCGCGCCAAGCACGAATCTGCAATCGACGCGAGTCGCACCCCGCTGCTCGACGCAATCGAAAACGGCGGGCCGCGAAGTCTGCGTGATTTTGCAACGGCTCTCGTTTTACCACTTTCCACAAAACTTGCCGATCGCGACGGCGGACGCCCTTACCTTCGAATCGTTGGACAACTAGTGAACAGCTATCGACCGGACGTCGATCCGATCGAAAAGATCGGAGCCTCGGAAAGTCAGAACCGTTGGCGTGCCATGGTGGAACCCGAGATGTCACCACTCGCAGTCTCACCACTTCACAACCGCTTTACCGCAACCCGCATCATGTTCATCGAGCTCGCGAGGCGCGCGGAAAGCCCTCGACGCAGGGACGATCGCCTCTTTATCAGCCATCTCATCGACCTGGTCACTGCAATTCTTGGCGCTCCGGTTTCTGAACAAACCCAAGGCTTGCTAGAGGAGCGTGCCCGCCGTTAGCGGCACCTTGTTATTCGCGCGTCCACGGCCGATCATCGACCCCATCCACAAACTTGAAAGAAGAGATCACCCATGCTCGATATCGGCAAAACATCCGCGCTCGAAGTGCTCCGAACCGCGCCGATGGGGTTGATCCTCGGCGCAGGCGAGGACGAAGTCCTCCTGCCAACGCGATATGTTCCGAAAGACGCAGCAGTTGGCGATATCCTTGAAGTCTTCCTCTACACCGACTCGGAAGATCGCCCGATTGCAACAACCGAAAAGCCACTCGCCGAAGCCGACGAGTTTGCTTGCCTGAAGGTTGTCTCCCTCACCTCGAACGGGGCATTTCTCGACTGGGGGCTGCCGAAGGATCTCCTGCTCCCGTTTTCGTCTCAGCCACACAGCGTCACAGAGAACCAGATGATCGTGGTTCGGGTGCAACTCGACCGAGTGTCTGGACGCCCTGTCGCAACAGCCAAGTTTCAGCGCGATCTAATGCCCCCTCCGGAAACCTTGTGCGAAGGACAAGAGATCAAGTGGATGGCTTTTGAGGAGACAGACCTCGGTAGCAAGGCCGTGGTCGATGGCAATTTTGAAGGTTTGTTCTATCGCGCGCCCGGCGGCGCAACGCCCGCTCGCGGAACCACGGGCACTGGCTACGTGCAGCGCATTCGCGAAGACGGCAAAATCGACCTTTCTCTCACGCAAAGTGGTCAAGCTGGGATCGACAGCGCGCGCAACATACTGCTCGACGCAATCAAGCAAGCTGGCGGGCGCCTCGCAATCGGCGACAAAAGCGGGCCCGACGAGATCCGCAGCGTCCTCGGCATGAGCAAGAAGGCGTTCAAGCGCGCCGCCGGTGCACTGTATCGTCAACGCCAAGTTGAAATTGACGGGACATCGATCGAACTCGTCTCTATTGAAGAGCGCATTGAAGAACACACTGAAGAGCACACCGAAGACCGCATCGAAGAGCCCACTGACGCTCCGGATAAAGGCGAAGAGTAGTTCCGCCGCCAATGATCGTCGGGTAGACAACCTTACTTTACCCAACACCGAATTCGAAGCCGGCCTTCAGGCTTTCGCGATCGGCAGCTCGATGGTGAACACCGTGCCCTTCCCTTCGTCACTATCGGTGGTGATCACGCCGTCGTGCTCGCGAATGATGCCGTGGGCGACGCTCAAGCCGAGGCCTGTACCGCCCTCTTCAACGCGTGTTGAGTAGAACGGATCAAACACACGTGCTTTATCGCGCGCGTCGATTCCGCGGCCGTTGTCGGTAATTTGAACTCTTGCGAGATCGCCCTTCAGCTCGCTTTCGACCTGGACTCGGCAGCGGAATTCTTGAGATTCGATGGCGTTGCGAATGATGTTGACCATCACCTGCTCAATCTCGATCGCGCTCATCTTTACTGCGAGTGGCGCATCGCAGAGATTGACGATCACCTCGGCGCCTCGCTCGTGAGCATACGATCGCGTCGCCCGGCAGGCGCGCTGCACCACCTGGTTCAGGTCGTCGACGCGTGTCTCAACTGGCTGCTCGCGGGCGAACTGCAACATCGACCTTACGATCTCGGCGCAACGCTTCGCCTCTCTGACGTTGCTCTCTAGCGCGCTCTTGAACGTGGCTTCTGCATCGTCTTCGCCTTCGCACATCAGCGCGTACTCGGCCGAGTTCATGATGGCACCGACTGGGTTATTGATCTGGTGTGCGACCCCGGCGGCAAGGGTGCCGACCGCGACGAGCCTGTCTGCTTGACGCAATCGGTCGCGCGACTCGACGAGCTCTTGTGTCCGCTCTTCGACCAGTTCTTCGAGGTGGTTTTGATGTATGGCATTGAGTGCATCCGTCCTGCGGCGCTCGGTGGCGTCGCGAAAGCTCCACACACGGCCCACCACCTCATCACCAATATATTGAGGGCGGGAATAGCGATCAAAGACTCGACCATCCTTAAAGTCAATCGTGTCGTAACTCTCGTCAGCGGGTCGATCGTAGAGCTCTTTGACTTTGTCTAAGAACGCCTCAGGGTCTGCTAGCTGTGTCATCGCAAACTCGAGCGCCTCGCTGTCATCGCGCCGAGCGAGAATCTCCTGCGGGATTTGCCACAGCGAGGCAAACGCGCCGTTCAAACTGGAGATCTCTCCGCTTCGAGAAACAACGAGCAAGCCCTCGGTGCTGGAGTCAAGCGTGGCCTGCAAGAGTGCAATCGATCGTTCGAGTTCCGCGGCCATCGCGACCGAGCGCGATTGAATGATGTGGACCACGGCGACAATTTGAACCATCGCCAGCGGAATACCGACAAACAGCCACGGCATAATTTGCTCAGTACCTGCCAAAATACCCAAGTAATCCGCGCCTTCGAGCACTGCAATCAAGAGCAGCCCCGGCCCAATCGCCCGATGGAACCATGCGCGTTTCGCTGCGCTCGCAGCGCGATGGACTAGGAACCCCGCATAGACCAGTGCCGACAACTCCAGGCCGAGCCCGATTGCACACACCAGACCGAACATTGGGGTCAAGCTAGTCAGAGCCAACACCACAGCAGTCACAGCGCCTACCGGCACAATGTAAGGAGGAACTTCGCGCTCGATATATCGATAGGCCCCGGCCAGTGAGAGGGCCGCAAAAGCAACGCCAAAGAGAACGCCGACTTCGCTGGGAAGCGCGGACAGGCGCAGGAAGCCGCCTACCAACAGCGCCATCCATCCCAGTAGCCAATACCCAAGCGGCTTGGTCTTGCCGCGCGTCAGGAGCCAACCACCGAACAAAACACACGACGCCATCAATAACATGCTCGTCAGGAGTAGGTGTGTAGACATCATCAAACCGCCGAGCGCCCTAGGCGCGTTTGGGAGACACCCCGTCGATTGGCTGCTTTGAAGCGGCGCGTCGGAAGGTTGAATTCTAAAATCCAGCTAAGGAAATCCGCAGATCAAACCAGACACGCCGCGGAAGAATTGCTCCGCGGGAAGTCTACCCACCATGACGCGCGGCTGCCGACCGTGCAAAAACCTACCCAGTCTCTCCAAGGAGAGCGCGCCTTCGACGACCACAATTCTTGACTGATTGCGCCCGAATCGTGGCCGTCGATAACCGCGGAGGAGCAAAACAATGCCAGCTGAGGACGCGACTCGCCACCACACCCAGCCTATATCGCCTACTCGCCTCGCTAACACACTCGCGGTCGCCTATCTCAGCTCGGCGGGCAGAGTGCGCAAATCTTGTTTCCGTCCGGGTCGCGAAGGTATGCGAGGTACATCCCGTTTTCACGAACCCCCGGCGGGTCCTCGACCGCCGTACCGCCATTGGCGACGCCGGCGGCGTGCCAGGCATCACCCTGCTCAGCCGACTCGACCTTGAAACCGATCGTGCTGCCATTGCCATGGGTTGGCGGTGCGCCGTCAATCGGAACCGTGATCGCAAAAACTCCACCGGGGCTGATGTAAAAGTATCGGCCTTGGTTGTCGACACCTGGCCCGATGCTCAGGGTTCCCATTACGGCGTCATAGAACCGCTTCGATGCTTCGATATCGCTGACGCCAACCATAACGTGCGTAAACATTTCTCTCTCCTGTGGGATTTCATTTGTTCAATAGGGCGGACCAAGATAGCGCTTTGCGCCGCCGGCGTGGGCAAACTTGTAGGACCCGATGCTGTAACGGAGCCGCGGACTTGGCGCCGTTGGACCACTGCAAGTCGCCAAACCGAAAGCCACCCGTCGCGTTCTCAGCAGATGGATGGAGCCCACGCGCCCACGCGATACACTCTGCGTCGTGATTGACGATGCCTTCCGCCGCATTCTTCCAAGCTACACGAAGATGCTTATCGCAACGTATTGCGCACTACGGCTCTCCCCCAACGCAATCAGCATGCTGGGGGCGGCGCTCGGAGTTGGTGCGGCGGCGCTCATCGCGCTCGACATGCCGCTGGCCGCCATCGCGGCGTGGTGGCTTGGCCGTCTTTTCGACGGAACCGACGGGATCTACGCTCGCGCGACCGAGCGCGCGACTCCCTTCGGCGCGTACCTCGACATTTGTCTCGACATGCTTGCCTACAGCGTGATGATCTTTGGCTTCGCGACACTGCATCCCCAGTTGAGTTCACACTGGATGCTCATCCTGCTGCTCTACGTGCTCTGCATCACAAGCGCCCTCGCACTCGGCAGCCAAGAGGCCCAGCTCGAGTTCGCAGCCCGTGACGACCGCGGCCTGCGCCTCGGCGCGGGTCTCGCCGAAGGTGGCGAGACGGGCATCGCGTATACCCTCTTTCTTCTTTTCCCAATCTGGATTGAGGAACTCTCGGCGTTGTGGATCGCGATCCTGATCACGACAGTGGTCGCGCGAACGTTGCTAGCCCGCAAGCTCCCCGGCTGAGCACACCCGCGTCGCATCCACCCGCGCTGTGATTGGTGGCGCCAGACGTGAGAGCCGCTTGGTAAAGCCCGCGACGTGCATGCCCATCATGTACACGGAGGGACAGACGCTGTAGCCGTTAAAGTGATGCTCGGCGAGGCAGGCCGCGTCGAGAGGGGCCGCGTCCATGATGGCGATGCACTCCATCGATCGCGCACATACGTCTTCGAGGGGGATTTTTCGGTCTCACCAACCGAAGAATTGAAGTACGCCTCCTTTCATGGCCCAGCCTCCGCCGCGCCGTTTCAGACTCGTCGCAATTTGGCTGCAGGCTCACTCAAAACCCGGCAGCCTAAGGCGCGCCCTCAACAGTCTTTACAAACCGGTTTCTACCGATAACGTCATACCACATGAAAATCGGCCAAGACGTGCTCGATACCGCTTCGCGCCACTCCGAAAAAACAGAGACGCTTCGGCACCTGCACCCGGAAGTATTCTCGGCGCTCGTCGAATCGGGTGTGATGCGCGGCTGGGCGGCGGAAGCCTACGGAGGCGGCCAAGCGACGGTGCGCGAAATGCTGACCGCCATTGAAGACGTCAGCCGGCACGACGGCTCGGCGGGTTGGTGCGTGATGATCGCAAACACCACTGCACTCACGTCCTTTCATCTGCCTAGCGATTGGGGCCAGACGATCTACGGCGATCCCGCTTCGTGCACAGGTGGGTTTGCAATGCCGACCGGGGTTGCGACCTGGGTCGACGGCGGGCTTGAGGTCAATGCTCGCTGGTCGTGGGGCTCGGGGACCAACCACTCCACCTGGATCGGCGGCGGTGCGCGCATCGTCGACGCAAACGGCGAACCCGCCACAACACCTGACGGTGCTACTGCGCCTTTCGTATTTTTCGAACCGAACCAAGTGGAGCTTCTCGACACCTGGCACGTCTCAGGGCTCAAGGGCACCGCATCAACCGACTACAGTGTCACCAAGGCATTTGTGCCCGAAGGCCGTTGGGTGCAGATCACGGCGAAGAAGCTGACCGTCGACTGTACCCTCGCACGCTTTCCATTCTTCGGCGCTCTTGCGGCGGGGATCGCAGCAGTCACTATCGGCCTCGCAGAGCGCGCCATCGACGAGTTGATCAAGCAAGCGGGCAAGCGCTCGTTGGGTTCGTCGAAGTCCCTCGCCGAACGCACCGCCACACAAGCCGACCTTTCACTCGCCATGGCCAACGTCGCCCAGGCACGAAGCTTCCTGTACGAGTCCGTAGAGCGCGCATGGGAAGCCATCGCCGACGATGGCGAGGCCAGCGAAGACGCTCGAGCCACCTTGAGACTGGCCGCTTCTTCTGCGGCCATGCGCTGCGTTGAGGCCGTCGACCTCTGTTACAACGCCGCAGGTTCCGCAGCGATCTTTCAAAGCAGCCCGCTGCAGCGCGTCTTCCGCGACGTCCATGTCGCAATCACCCATGGCATGATCACGGGGAAGACCCTCGAGCCTTTGGGTCGGCTTAAATTTGGCTTGCCGACCTCGACTGCGTTGTTCTAGTCGACGTTTCCGCTTCACGGAAAGCGTCCCAGGATCGGCTTCTCGTTAAGCCGCCCAGTTGCGCGCGCCTACATCTCCTGCGCCGTTCACAGGGCAAGCCCTGCACAAACAACAATGGGCCCCAACCGCGAAACGCAGCCAGGGCCCACTATGCAGGGTCTCACCTGTTGAACGTAGTTGCTAGTTGACTGCGCTGTAGTCGGGTACCGCGTACCCGGCGCTCGCCAACGCTTTGACCACGTCTTCGATCGTCGTCTTCTCGTCGTCGAAGACAACGTTCACGGTGTTCGTGTTCATGTCGGTTTCGACAGACTCAACTCCAAGTGCTTGCACGGCCTCACGGGCCTTGGCGGATGAAGCGCCTCAGGTTACACCCGGTGTCTGCAAGACATACTGCACGTTGCCCGCCACGGCGTTGCTCGCCGCCAAGACCAATGCCAACCCCAAGCCAAACAAGACCTTTCGCATGGTTTCTCCTTTATTCCGTTCTCTCTTACGCACGCCCGCTCCGGTTGTCGCAGCGGGCCAAATTCAAAAGATGATCACTTGCGCGGACGCAACCGATCCACTGTAAGAGCCTACCATTCTAGGGTCGCCTGGCACGGTCACATTCATTTGCGCATCGGCCCGCGAGGCGATCGATCGATCGATGTGGCGTGACACCTGCCCCAGTCGACGACAAATCTAGCGACACGAAATCTACGTCCAGCCAATGCGGAGTCTCACGATGACCAGCCAGTACACACCGTTGTCGGAGGAAACCCTCCACGCCCCGGCGGATCTCTATCGCAACATACTCAAAGCCAGCGCGTCGTTTTTCCGTGGTTTGGAAGCGATCCCTCGCAAAGAACCGCGCGCATCTAGAAGTTGGGCAAGCTGAGCTCTTTCGATGCCACCACATCACCACGGACATCCAGATCATCCGCACCGAATACGCGCGGAG
>JBLHOB010000116.1:0-7761 GCA_047619425.1 Myxococcota bacterium | reverse complement strand
GAGTGTCATCATCTTCGAAGGGTGGTCTGGCGAGGGCAGCAAGAAGCTCGGCGGCAAATGGAGTTCGCCCTGTTCTTCGCACTACGACTCCGCTTATACGCGCGATCTTACTGACCTGGTCGACAAGGTCTCGTCCATCGGAAGCACCGCCTACATCGTCACCACCCCACCACCCTCTGCGGCTGACTTCCCTTCGAAGTACTCGAAACTCTGGGGAGGCATCGGTGGTGAAGAACTCGAACAGCTGTTCAGTGAGCGCGCGGCTTGCCAAAATCGTGTAAAGCGCCAAGTCGCCTCAAACACAGAGGCAGTGCTGATTGATCTCGAAGGCGAGGTTTGCCCCGACCGCGCATGCCTGCGCTACCTCGGCGACGACCTCGTGCGCCCCGACGGTATGCACTTTGAGGGCTCGGGAGCCGCCTGGGCTTCGAATTGGATCCTCTCCCACGTGGACGCGACTCTGCCCGTGCCAGTCGCGAAGCTCCGCTCGAGCAATGCCAAAGACTCCCAACCGCCTAAACACGGACCCGCTCATCGAGACCAAGGCTCTCGACTGGACGTTAAGCAAAACGCCTCGCGCTAGACCGCATGAAGGGCACTCGAGTGGAGACAACCGCACCGCCGCACAAAAGCTATGAGCTCAACGCCGCCGCTTCTTCGCTAAGTGCTGTCCTGCGACTATTGGCTGGGTCGTCTTCTTTTGGAAGACTTCTTGACGAATCCACTGATTGACAACCCACTTCTCGCCCGACAATACGATCTTCGCTTCGTGCTGCGCGATGGTGTTTGGACGGCCATCCGGCTTCAGGTTTGTAAATAGCACCGCCTTGCCTCGTTTGGGTACGACGCTCACGCCGATGCGCGGAAAACGAGTCGCACCGCCGGTGTAGTCGTCGTTGAGGTAGATCAGCACCGTAGACTCGCGGTTGTTGCCAGCCGCGACCCCAGGGTCTGATGCAGGCAGCGCGTCGAGATGGGGCGAGTAGAAGGTGTGTGGGTAGTAGTGTGTCACTTGGAGCATCTCTTGATGATCAACGGGACGCTCACTCAGCACTGCGATCTTCCGCTTAATACTGCGCAGAACCGAATCGCCGCGTTGAGGAATAAAGCCGGACTCACTGCTGCGAACAATGCTCTTCGAACTTCCCTTCGACTTGGCCAGCACCTCGCTTTGTTTGAGATGCGGCGCCGCGCGCTCAATAATGTGATCACACTCGGCACCCGTAAGAAAGTCTGGAAACTCTTGGACGTGATAGTGCCTGCGATTGCGACGGACCCAAAGACGGTGGATCAGGAGCAATGCTCCAACAACCAGCGCTCCGATCACTGCGACGTTAATCCAGCCCAATTGCTGCGAGGCTCCCTCTCGAATGCCGATCAATGAATCGAACGGTATCGAAGAGAGTGACGTTCTGTCGAGCTGCGTCGCTGTGCTCGATTGCCGGTCTGCGATAGAGCTCGCTCGTGAAACAAGACATTCACAACCCACTTCTCGCCTTTCAACACCGCTAGCCCTGCATGGCGCGAGAGCGGCTTCGGCCTCCCATCGCTATCGAGCGAATCAAATACGATGGCCTTCCCGCGCTCGGGCTGCACCGCCAAGCCGATCTTGCTGAACAACGTTTGCCCACCATCGAAGTCATCGTTTAGATAGATGAGGACACTTCGAAGTCGGTCCCCTTCCGGGCCGAGCTTTTCCACCGTGCCCGCGACGTAGTCAACATGAGCGACGTAGTGGTCCCCAACTTGATAACGAATCGCCTGGAGCGGGGAATGGTTTTCATCGGGAAGCTCAGCGAGCTCGGCAATTCGCCGGCGAATCTTCCTGATCCTCTTGTCACGCGTTTGCTCAACGAAAGCAACCTTGGCCTTGCGTCCACTGTGCTCTCGCACGCCGCTCGAAGTTTGTATCGTGGCGGTTTTGAGTAACGGTTTTGATAGTTGAATAATCAAGTCACACTCTTCAGCACTCAAAAATTCGGGGACTTCACGCACGCAAAAGCGTGTGCGCCGCTCTCGCTGCACGCCAAACCAGGCCAAGGCCGCGGCGATCAGTACAACCACAACTGCAATCAGCGCGACTGTCCAATCCACCAAACTCTCCATGCGATTCTTATCTCGGTTTCCGCATCGGTCGAAATTGTACCGCTTTCTTTTCCGATTATTCATATCGCTACGACGGACCGCTGCAGCCATTTTTTGGCAGCAGACTTTCAGCGTATCGCTTAAAGCGGCCTACAGGTCCATCGATACGGTTCGCCAACTTGCCAAGATCGCTAAGCTCTCGAAATCAAAAACCAGAGGGATGTCCCAATGCTCAAACTCTACGTTCTTCCCAATGCGTTCGGCCTGCGCAACCCGGGCCCATTCGCGCTTAAGTCCGAGATGGCACTTCGGCATTTGAAGCTGGACTTCGAGTTTGTCTACTCCGGCGATCCCAGCTCGGCGCCGAAAGGGAAATTTCCGTACTTGGAAGACGATGGAAAGATAATCGCCGACTCCGAGCTGATCCTTCAGCACCTCGACAAGAAGACGAATGGCGGGCTCTATGGCCATTTGACTGACGAGGAATACGCCGATGGTGTCGCCTTTACTCGACTGACGGAGGAGCATCTCTACTGGGTGGTTGTCGCCAGTCGTTGGTTAGACGAATCGTGGTTCCCAAACATCAAGACGGGCTTTTTCGCGGCGCTTCCGTTTCCACTGCGCCAGCTTGTCCCGCTGTTGGCACGCAGGACGGTACAGAAGACCTATCACCTGCATGGCTTGGGCCGACACTCGTTGGAAGAACAAAAGAACTTCGCCCGTCGCGATCTAGACGCCATTGAGAAGAAGGTCGGCGCCGGGCCCTATCTCGCGGGCGAAAAGCTAACTGCCTTTGACTTTGGCGTAGCCTCACTAATCGCCGGAGCGGTCGACAACGAACCTGCCACATGGGCCAGCGATTTGATCAAGGAATTTCCGGGCGTTGTTGACTATGCAGAGCGCGTGCAAGCGGCAACCGGCGCGTACAGTCGCGAAAACATCTGATCAGTAAGGTTTTGCATTTATGCGCGTAATGGTCACTGGGGGAACGGGCTTCGCGGGCTCCCACACAGTTCGTCGCTTCATCGAAGCGGGCCACAGCGTCCGCCTACTCGTACGCGACCCGGCGAAAGTCCGCCGCGTGTTCGACCCCCATGGCATCGCGATCCCCGAAGCCGACGTCGTGCAGGGCGACATCGTCGACGCAGCCTCCGTCGAGCGAGCAATGGTTGGCTGCGACGCCGTCTATCACGGCGCCGCCCTCGTCGACATGCGACGCAAGATGGCTTCGCAAGTGCTCGCGACAAATGCGCGCGGGGTTTCGCTCGTCGTGGGCGGTGCCGTCAAGCGCGGCTTGCCCTCGATCGTCTATGTCTCAAGCAGCTCGGTCTTCTTCACGCCAGGTATCGGCACGATTCACGTCGACATGCCGATCCAACCGGGCACCACCGCGTACGCTAAAAGCAAGGCCGAGGGCGAACACCAGGTGCGACACATGCAAGACGACGGAGCGCCGATCCGTACCTCCTACCCCTCCGGCATCGTCGGCCCCGACGACCCCGGGCTCTCCGATGCCAACCAAGCGATCTATATCTTCATCAAACAAACGGGCATCACGACTTCAAGCGGCTATCAGATTATCGACGTGCGCGATCTGGCTGAAGTTCATCTGCGGTTGCTCGAGCAGAAGGAAGGAGCCGCGCGCTACGTCGCTGCGGGCCCCATGCTCGACTGGCACGAGACGTACCGAGTTCTTGACGAGATTACGGGAACAAAACTTCGGCGTTTCCCGGTGCCCGGCGCACCGCTTCGCGTACTCGGCAGCCTTGGTGATCTAGTCAAACGCTACATCTACGACTTTGAGTTCCCGTTGACGCGGGACGGAATCGAATTCGCAACCCAGTGGCCAGGTGCGAGCGGTGAGCGAGCGGCCAAAGAACTTGCGATCGAATACCGAAGCGCCCGCGAAACCTATACGGACACCGTGCGATGGATGCACGAAGCGGGACATCTATCGGCAAAGCATGTCGGGTTGCTTGCTCTACCTCAATCTCTCCCGTGACAAGCGCGCTCACCTCTTCAAGTATGGGCCCGGCAACGAGCTTGAGCACCCACCGCGTTTCAGACAAGCTGGCACCACTCGCCGCGGCTTCTTTCGTGCGCGCCCTACGGTGCCGCGCGTTCGAGAACTTCGACAACCCCGCGATCGCCATCGAGGAGCACGCGGTCTCCGGTGCGTAACGCGCGAGTGCCAATGCGGGTGTTGAGTACCGCAGGCAGGCGGTATTCCCGCGCAACGACCGCGCCGTGAGACACAGCACTTCCGACATCGGTCACGAGCCCCGCGATTATGGCGAAGTAAGGCGTCCAGCCCACGTCGGTGATGGGCGAAACCAATATCTCTCCAGGCTGCAAGGCTTCCGCATCTTCAAGCGCGAGCACGACACGCACTAAACCTTCCACCCTGCCCTGGCTTACGGGCTTGCCGACAATACGGTCGTCATCATCGCCTTCTTCGAAAGCAAAGGCTTCGGGCTCGGGAAGCCCCACCGATACTTCGGGAAACTGCAGCGTCTCTTGATACGCCAGAGCTTTGCGACGAGCCACGGCTTCAAGCGCAAGCGCAGAGCCCGGCGAAGCCTCGGCAAGGTTCTCCAATTCTTCGTGGGTCAGAAAAAAGACCGCGTCGGCGTCGGGAAGACGCCCTTCAATTACGAGCTGTGCGCCGAGTGACCGATATGCGCGCTTGAAGTGGACGGTGCAAGCGACGAGATGCGACTTGGCCTGTTCACGATTGCGTACCGCGGCGTGGGCAATGCGGGACAACCACCAAAAAGGTTCTTTCTGATTGGTATCGCGAGAGGGATCACTGCTCTCGTTCGCAGCGGCCATCGCATCAATGGCCCCTTGCTGGCCACCTTTCAAACGACCGCGCAGTTGGGCCTGCAGCGAACGGATCACCGGGCTCGGCTCATAGGCCCACTCGGGCTGCCGCACGTCGAGCTCCCGCACACTGCGATGACCGTGACGTGTTAGATAGGCTTGGAAGAGCTTGCCCGCATCACCCGACGCGTCGGTCGCCAGCCATTCCAATGAGTCGGCTACGGAGAGATCGCAGAAGTGCTGACTTGCTTCGCCCCCAGCAACCAACGCTTTGAGAATACGCGTCGCCCCTTCGGCTATGTCAGCACTCTCAACGCCCTCGGCCCCCGATAGCAGTCTCGACACTGCTGAGTGATGGGCATCCGTCGGCTCTTCGCCCTTTGAAAGGATGCGAAGCAAGATCGGAGTGAGTGCACCTGCGCCGGAAGAGATCGTCAAATGGAGTGCGTAGGCTTCGTAGAGGCCTTCGACCCGTGCGTCGATTTTTCGCCAAGCTTCGAGTGCAGTGCCATCGGTGGGAATCGCTCCGACTTCGCGCAACTCACCCATTCGTCGCAACCTGGGCTGCGGGCGCAAAACTGCTGCCACTTGCTTCACGATCCGCGGGATGCGGACCCAGATGGACGGCGCCGGAGGCGCTACAACCTCGGGAATCGTCCGACCGCAAATCGCAAGGTTCTGCTGATCGGGATGGCCACCGGTAACCGCGGATGAAAAGCGCGCCCCTCCACTTAAGTTGATGAAGAGATGCCCGTGGGACATCAGGACATAGACATTTTCGGCAGAACGCTCTTTGCGCACGCCGATGGCGATCATGTTGTCCTGAAAACCAACATCAATGGCGCGAGCGCAATTGGAATACGTGAGCGGCGAGACAGCGCCGGGCATCATCTCGCCGACGTTGCAGCGCGTGAATACATCACCGGGTATCGCGGAAATGGAGTCGAGTACTTGTGGGTCAATCTCGAGAGTTGTGATCGGGCGTGCTTGCAGCCAGAAGAGTGTGCCTTGCTGGTCGATCGCCCATTCGAGATCCAACGGTTCGCCCGCCTTTGCCTCGGCGTCCATGGCCTCGCGCGCGATTTGCTCTCGTTCGGCAGCCGACAGCACTGGCACGTCTCCCGCCAACTGGGTGGGCTCCCACCGCCCATTGCGCCGCGCGAGTTCGTCATGGTCGGGGGAAGCCTCGCCGGAGACCAGTGCTTCGCCGAGCCCCGCGATCGAGTCGAGGACGAGGCGCGCACGCCGGCTTGTCACGGGGTCGGCGGTAAAGCACACCCCGGCAGCGCGTGCGTCCGCCATGTGTTGTACGACCAGCGGCATCGCTTGCGCTTGGTCGCTCTTGTCAGTTCGCTCCCCTCGATACGCCGTGGCGCGTGCGCTCTCGGCTGAAGCGAGGCAGTGGGTGATGGCTGCTGCCATCTCGTCGTGCCCTTCTACATTGAGCACGCTTTCGTACTGGCCTGCAAAGGAGGCTTCGGAGCCATCCTCATCGAGGGCCGACGATCGAACGGCAAAGCGCACGCCGCCCTGCTCTTCCATCCAAGCCGAAAGCTCTGCAGGAACCTCATCGGGGCGGGCATTCAACAACACAACAGTTTCGGGCACCCGCAGCCCCATGGCACGCAGACGCTGGAGCCCGGCAGCCTTGCCCCCAACGGCTCTTGGATGCTCCTCGACTTCTTTCAGGCTAAGTACACGCGGCGCGTTCACCCCCAGTGTCCTTCGCCATAAGGTGCATTCCAACAATGAGCCAGACGTCCGCCTTCTACCGTGAAGACCTCAATACCGCACATCTTTTTGTTTTCATGCTTTTCCATCGTCATATTCCACACAGACGTTGCGGTGGTCTCGTTGGCGCAGGTAATGACACGCGAGATCGTGACACCCATTTGCTCAACCCCCATACGCACGCGCTCAATCTGCTCGTCGTGACTGAGGTGGGTCGTCTTGCCATCAGGATCGTGTCGCACGATTGGATCGGCGCACAGTTCCCGGATCAGTTCGAACTTCCCCTCGTTGTTGACCTCATCCCAATAGCGCTCTAGCAGAATTTGCGCGGCAGGCTTGGACATTGCTTCGGTTCCTCTTTCGATTACGGCAGTGCTTCGATAGCAGTGCTTGGGCTTCGTATGGATGGCTGTGCGCTCCAGTCACCGCACGCTCCGTCGGGCCCAATAGGGCTACACAGCACAGAAGTGATTATCATATAGAAACGCTCTGTGGTACAAAAACTTCGATACCCAACCGACTTGTACACTTCGCAGGAGAGCAAAAACCATGATCCAAGATTTTCGCGGCAAGGTGGCCGTCGTAACAGGTGCCGCCAGTGGCATTGGACGCGCTCTGGCGACGGGGTTTGCAAGCGAGGGGATGCGGGTCGTTGCAGCCGACATCGATGAGGCCGGAGCAAAGGCCACGGCGGAAACGATCGGTGGCGATGCCATTGCGCTTTGTGTGGATGTCGCCAGCGGAGACTCTGTTGACGCATTGGCAAACGCGAGCTTTGACGCGTTCGGGCAAGTCGACCTTCTGGTCAACAACGCCGGCGTATTTCAAGGCGGCCTTTGCTGGGAGCGCAGCGTCGAAGACTGGGACTGGACCCTAGGGGTGAACGTGTGGGGCATCATTCATGCCATTCGAAGCTTCGTGCCGCGCATGATCGCCCAAGACACCGAAGGGCACATCGTCAACACCGCTTCGGTCGCGGCCTTCGTCGCGGGACCGGCCTCAAGTCCGTATGTCGTTTCGAAATGCGCCGCCCTTTCGCTGACGGAGTGTCTCGCTTTAGATCTTGGTGCAGTAGGGTCAAAGATCGGAGCCTCGGTACTGACGCCCAGCACCTTCGATACC
>JBLHOB010000115.1:0-7764 GCA_047619425.1 Myxococcota bacterium | reverse complement strand
GGTTAAAGGCTTCTTCCAAAGCGAGCAGCTTGAAAGTCAATCACTCCCAGGTTGAATGCGCGACTGAGGGAAGCCGACTCGAACTTCGTGCAGGCGATGTCGTAGCCGGCTTCGACATGGGGCAAGGACGCCTGCAGAGCCTTGGAGCAAAACAACTCGGCACGCGATCGTTGATCACTCGGGGCCCTGAGCTTCATTTGTGGAGGGCCCCTACGGACAACGACGGCATCAAGATCCTTGGGATCGTCCAGGGCAAGGCACTGGGGCGCTGGCGGGAATGGGGGTTGGACACACTGCGTGTCGAACTCGACCATGCAAAGCAGACGACTCATCGTGACGGGAGTATTCGTGTCGCGTTCCGCCACGTTGCCTTCGCGGGAGACGCGAAGCTGGAGATTGCCCATCAGCAACTCTGGCGACTCGCGGCCAATGGGCACCTGACACTGAAGAGCACTGTCATCATACCCGCAAGGTTCGATGACTTGCCGCGAGTCGGAGTACGGCTATCTGTTGCCTCTGGCCTTGATCGTCTGCAGTGGCTTGGTCACGGGCCCCACGAAACGTATTGCGATCGCAATCGAGGCGCAGAAATTGGCATGTGGTCGAGCGCGGTCGCAGATCAGTACGTGCCCTATATCGTGCCCCAGGCTCACGGCAATCATACGGCTTCGCGTTGGCTTAGTTTGCGCGACGCGTCGGGTGCGGGGCTGATGGTCACAGGGAAAGAGCACTTCGATTTTTCGGCAAGCCACTACCGGGATGAGGAACTCTCCGAAGCGACGCATACGTGCGATCTCGTAGCACGGGACGACGTGACCCTGTGTTTGGACACTGCGCAACGAGGCCTTGGGGGGGCGAGTTGTGGTCCCGATACCCTGGCGCAGTATCGCGTTGGCGCCGGGCGTTTCGTTAGCAACTTTTCGTTCGTGCCACTGCTGGCCGATCAACGCGAAGCGACCGTTGCGCTCGAGCTGAAGAGCGAAAGCTAGAAGCTCGCGACGAGTTTCCTTCTCGCTACTGGGTGTCGGGCGGGCACTCACATTCAATCGTCGGCAGGCTTTCCGGGGCGGTGGGGCGTGGGCTGACGCGATCCGGTGCGTTCGTGCGAAGCTTGTTGCCGTTCGCACTGACGCGATAAATTGAGTAGAGGCGAGAATGTGATTGAGATGACGTGGCAACGGTCGGCGGCGAGCGAAACGTATAGAAAGCGAGCCAACCACAGCCGGCGGCTCGTCTCATGCCTACTTCATCTCTGCTTCATCGATGATGCACTCGGGCTTAGTTCGCCGGCGCGGGTTGGGGGCCTCGCAGCAAACGGCCGGGGCGGGCGCCGGTCGACTCACCGTCGCGCAGAATCACTTCACCGCTCACGATTGTCGCGCGGTAGCCATCGGCCTTTTGCAGCAAGCGTCGCGCACCGCCGGGAAGGTCAAATGCCATCTCGGGGCGACGCAAGCTAAGCGCTTCGAGGTCGATGATGTTCAAGTCGGCCTTGTAGCCCGGGGCTATGACGCCGCGGTCGTCAAAGCCGTAGAACTTGGCCGTGTGTTGGGTCATGCGTTGGACCGCAAACTCGAGTGGGATGGTCTCACCACGAGTGCGATCGCGCACCCAGTGGGTGAGCATGAAGGTCGTAAGGCTTGCGTCGCAGATCAAACCGCAGTGTGCGCCGCCGTCTCCGAGACTCAATAGAGTGTTGCGGTCATAGAGCATCTCGCGCATGGGATCGAGACTGCCGTCGCTGTAGTTCATCATCGGAAAGAGCAGCAACTCGCGGCCGTCGTCCTGCATGAGATGGTCGTACAGCACTTCGTCGGCGGGGCGTCCCTCGCGCCGGGCAACCGAGGCAATGCTGGTGTCCGCGGTCGGCTCGTAGTTCGGCGGGTCGCCCATCGGGAACAGCTTTTCGTAAACCGCGTCGTTGTCGAGGAAGGCACCAAAGCCGGGTCCATCGGAGGAGCGATCCGGGCCGAGGATGCGGGCGCGTACTTCGGGGTCACGCAAGCGTTCGACTCGCTCGGCCAACGGGAGGTCGGCGATCTCGATATAAGCGGGACGACTCAATAGCGGGTTGGCGTCGGTCTGATGCCCAGCGAGTACACCGAACGGGCGCGCTGCAAACTGCGCGATCACCTGGGAACCGTTGTTGCGGGTGTTTTCACAAATCTTCAAGAGCTCACGCCACTGGTTCGGCTCGGAGTCAAACTGCAGCATCGCGAAACTCACAGGGCATCCGATCTCTGCAGAGAGCCGGTGCATCCAATCGATCTCTTTCAACGCCGCATCCGGCGCATCGCCTGCTGCGTCACCACCGGCGCCCGCACCGGCAAGTTCGAAGATGCCGCTACCCGCGTCTTTCAACGCTCGTGCAATGCCGAAGAGTTCGTCTTCCTGGGCGTAGGAGCCGGGGACGGGTTCGCCATCAACGGCTCGGTGGCCCATGGTGCGCGAAGTCGAGAAGCCGAGAGCTCCCGCTTCGAGCCCCTCTTTGACAATCTCGTACATCTTTTCAATGTCTTCTGCCGTGGCAGCTTCGTTCTTGGCGCCGCGCTCACCCATCACATAGGCGCGTACCGCGCCATGAGGGACATGAGTGCCGTAGTCGATGGCTTTGGGGACGCCGTCGAGAGCGTCGAGGTATTCGGGAAAAGTTTCCCATGCCCACTCGATGCCTTCGGAAAGGGCTGCGCCCGGGATGTCTTCAACACCTTCCATCAGGCCGATCAACCAATCGCGATCCGCGGGTTTTGCCGGAGCAAAGCCAACGCCACAGTTGCCGAAGACGGTGGTCGTGACACCGTGCCAGCCAGTCGGAAGGAGGTGCGGATCCCAGGTCGCCTGTGCGTCGTAGTGGGTGTGGATGTCGACGAAGCCCGGCGTAACGATCTGGCCAGTCGCGTCGATGGTCTCGCGCGCTTCACCGGTAATGATCCCCACTTCGACGATCTTGCCGTCGCTTATCGCAACGTCGGCGGTGCGCGGCTTGGCGCCGGTACCGTCGACCACTGTTCCACCGCGAATCACAAGATCATGCATGGCAACTCTCCGTCATTGGGCTCGTTTTTTTTTGAGACTACCACATGAAAAACTTCTTCCCTCGGGGATTCAGCTCGCGTTTGTATGAGCATGCGAGAGCCTGAATGACGCCGCACTCGACGCAGGACGAGAAGTGAGACCGACGAAATTTGAGATAGAAGCCGCGGTAGCGAAAGAAAATGCACCGAGCGCATTGAGTGTCTTATGGTTTGCTTCCCAGACGCACTGGCTTGGCCAATGCCCGCCCGGTTTACGGCCGACAGTTAATGATCGCATCCGCGATCGTGAGAAGGACAACTGATGAAGATCGAATTCACTCCCGACCAACTGGCGATGCAGAAAGAACTGCGCGCCTACTTCGACGAATTGATTACCCCGGCGATGCAGGACGAACTCGACCGCGGCGGGGAGGGAGGGGGGCCCGAGTTTCGCAAAACGATGCGACAGCTCGGCACCGACGGCTGGATCGGTCTGAGCTGGCCAAAGGAGCTTGGCGGGAAAGAGATGACGGCGATGGAGCAGTACATCTTTACGGAAGAAGTCATGCGCACGGGTTTCCCCTATCCGTTCTTGACCACCGAAGCCGTGGGCCCCGTGATCAACGAGCACGCAACGGATGAAATGAAAGACGCCGTCGTGAAGCCCTTGCTGCGCGGCGAGGTGGTGATCGCAATCGGTTACTCCGAGCCCAGTGCCGGTACCGATCTCGCGTCTCTCACCACTCGCGCCGACCGCGACGGTGACGATTGGGTCATCAACGGACAGAAAATTTGGACGAGTCTGGCAGACTTTTCGGACTACATCTGGCTTGCCGCGCGCACCGACCCCGACTCAAAGAAGCACCGGGGCCTGTCGATGCTGCTTGTCCCAAACGATACTGAGGGGCTGACCATCTCGCCGATTTGGACGCTTGGTGTGCGCACCAACGCTGTGTACTTCGACAATGTTCGCGTGCCGGCGGCATCGTTGATTGGCGGCGAGGGCAACGGCTGGGGCCTGATCACGGGGCAACTCAATCGAGAGCGTTTGTCCTTGGTCAATCACGGATCGGCGGACAACTTGTATCGCAAGGTTGCCTCCTGGGCTGCGTCGACGACATACGCCGATGGCACTCGGGTGATTGATCAGGCATGGGTGCAGACGAACCTCGCCAAAGTAAAGACGGGGCTCGAGGCCCTCAAGCTGGTGTGTTGGAAGCAGGCGTGGGCGATGACGGAAGGTTCACTGCAAATGGCCGATGCTTCGGTTGCGAAGGTCTTCGGCACCGAATACTTCCTCGAGCACTATCGCTTGCTCGGAGAGATCATGGGGCAGGCGGGAACCCTGGTTCAAGGTTCGCCCGGGGCGATTTTGAAGGGGCGACTTGAGCACATGTATCGAGTCGGTTCGATTCTGACCTTTGGTGGCGGTACCAACGAAGTGCAACGCGACATCATTGCGGCGGCGGGCCTCGGCATGCCGCGATCGCGTTAAGGAGCAACGAATGGATTTTTCACTCTCTGAAGAGCAAGTCGAACTGCAAAAACTCGCGCGACAGATCCTGGTCGACCAAACGAGTAACGAGCACCTACGCGAAGTTGAAAAGGGCGATGAGCGCTACGACGAAAAGTTGTGGAGCGACCTCGCACAGGCGGGTTTGTTGGGCCTCGCCATCGACGAGGCCAACGGTGGCATGGAGCTCGGCTACGAGAGTCTGTGTTTGTTGATCGAACAGGTCGGGGCGACCGTTGCCCCGGTGCCTGCGATCCCGACCCTGGTCTCGTCTGCACTGCCGATCCAACACTTCGGCACCGCAGAGCAAAAGCAGCGCTTCCTGCCGGGCGTCGCGAGCGGCACTACAATTTTGAGTGCAGGGTTGATCGAGCCGATGAACGAAGACGCTACGGCGCCCGTGAGCACTGCAGAGGCGGACGGTTCGGCATGGCTGCTTAGCGGCACCAAGAGCTGCGTCCCCTATGCAAATCGCGCCGAGCGCATATTGGTGGCCGCACAGACCGACAATGGTGTCGGTGTGTTCCTGCTCGATCCCAAGGCGAGCGGGGTCACGCTCAATCTTCAAACGTCGACCACCGGCGAGCCACAATATGAAGTGGTGATGGCCAATGCCAATGTCGCGGAAGAAGACGTATTGGCCAAGGGCGATACCGGCCTACACGTCATCGATTGGGTTGCGCGGCATACTTCGGTTGCGATCTGTGCGATGGCGACGGGCGTTGCCGAGCGAATGACGCGAATGACCGCCGAGTACACGGCCGAGCGCGAGCAGTTTGGCGTCAAGATCGCGACGTTCCAGGCGGTGGGCCAACGGGCAGCCAATTGCTACATCGACACCGAGTGCTTGCGGCTCGTGAGCCAACAAGCGGTGTCACTCCTGAACGGCGGACACGAAGCCCGTGACGAGATCACGATTGCCAAGATCTGGGTCGGGGATGTTTGCCACCGCGTTAGCCATGCGGCTCAGCACCTTCACGGCGGCATCGGCACGGATCGCGATTATCCGTTGTTTCGCTACTGCCTGTGGGCCAAGCAACTGGAGATGGCGATGGGTCCGTCGGCACAGTTGACCGCGAAGCTCGGCGCGGGCATCGCACGTGAGTTTGTAGACGCGGCCTAGCACCGCGCCAATTTGATCATCGAGGGGGAAGTACTGTGGCGTGGTTCAATCGCGCGGTTGTTGCGGTTTCGTTTGTTTTGCTCTTTGGACAGCTGGTTGCTTGCGATCGCGTGCAGCAAGCGATCGTCGAGCGCGCGGTGGATCGTCAACTCGCCGAGAGTGGGATCGATTGGCTCGCCGAGGACGCAATGCACGTCGTTTTGTGTGGCACGGGTTCGCCGCTCCTGGACAGGCAACGAGCGGGACCCTGTACCGCGGTCATTGCGGGCGGCATGATGTTTCTCGTAGACGTTGGCCCGGGGTCTACCGAGCGCTCTCTCGAATACGGCCTGCCGCTGGATCATCTCGAAGCGATCGTGCTGACACACTTCCACTCCGATCATATCGCCGAGGTCGGGGAGGCGATGACGCAGAGCTGGATAGCAGGGCGCACTGTTCCTCTCAATGTTTACGGTCCGACGGGTGTCTCTGAAGTCGTCGGAGGCTTCCTGAAGGCGTACTCACGCGATCAGATCTACCGCACGGCTCATCACAGTGAAGAGTTTATGCCGATGTCTGGGGCGCGGATGCAGAGTCACACCCTCTACGCCGGACCCGGGAAAGACATTCTGTTCTTTGACAAGAACGGCCTTCGTATCTCTGCCATCGAGGTCGAGCACGCGCCGGTGGCTCCCGCGTATGGCTATCGCTTTGAGTACAAAGGACGCAGCGTCGTCGTTAGCGGCGACACCGATTACTCTGAAAACCTGGCGCGCGGTGCAAAGGGCGCGGACCTGCTGGTGCACGAAGTATTGGCGAAGCAGCTGATCGGTTCGTTGAGCGAACTACTCGAAGAGCGGGGCGCTGTGCGGCGAGCAAAGCTGGCAAAAGATGTGCTCGACTATCACACCTCTCCCGCAGATGCCGTGAAGATCGCACGAGCAGCTGAAGTAGACACTCTCGTCTTTACCCACATTGTGCCTTCGGTCCCGGGCTTCATTGCCAACCAGATCTTTATGAACGATCTCGGTGAACTCGATGGTATGGATGTCGTGCTCGGCGCGGACGGCATGCACTTCACCTTGCCGGCAAGCGGTGGGATCGAGCGGCGGGATCTCGATTAATCGCGCGGGTAGGGATGTCGAATTTTGCAGTCGACACATTTTGCAACCTCATCGACGGGTGCACATTTCACCGACTTGGTAAGCTGCGAAGCCAATGGCTACGGATCGAAAAACCTACTTCATCGAAGAGCTAAAGCGGCACTACACCGAGATCATTGCGACGACGCGCAAGTCAGAAGTCGAAGCATCGAACGCGGCGGACGAAGTGCGCAAGCAGGCGCGCAACAAGGACGATGCGAAGGCGGCCGTCGAGCCCGGTCGTATGGCGGGCAGACATCGCCAGCGCCGACTGCGCGCGGTCCGCGAGATGGAGATGCTGATTACGTTTGCGACCGGTGGCATCCGTCGCTTTGGTCCGAAGTCGAAAGTGGCGCTCGGCGCGATGATCGATGTCAGCATCGAAAGCGAAGAGGGCACCGAAGAACGGACGTTGTTCTTGCTACCGGTGGGAGCCGGCACCGAGTTGTCGGGCCCGGGCGGCGATGGCTTCATTTCCGTAATCGGGCCGCAATCGCCAGTCGGGAAGGCGCTAATCGGCGCGAGCATCGAAGACGAAGTTGAGGTGATCGTACAGGGCCGCGATCGCGAGTGGACTGTTGTCGACTTGTATTAGGCGATCTGTATTCGTTGACTTCTACGAGATGCTCTGCTTCTCCGCCCAATCAAAACCGGCCATGACCTGATCGAAATGCCCCTGCACCATCTCGCGCATCACGGGGTGAGAGAAGATAAACAGCTGCTCGTCGCGCACGGCTTTCACCACCCACTTGCCCAGGGTCATCGGGGACATGCCTTCTTCGAAGCCCGGCCCGAGGATGGGTTCGAGATTGCCGGGTCGCGCGCCGAGTTGTTCCGGTCGGTTGCGCTCGGCTTGGATCAGGTTACTCGTAACAAAGGCCGGGCAGAGGATCGACATCCCGATGCCGTGGGCTTTGATTGAGTCTGCATAGGCTTCTGAAATGCCGACCACCGCGGCCTTGCTCGCAGTGTAGACACCGAGGATTTCGCCGC
>JBLHOB010000114.1:0-7772 GCA_047619425.1 Myxococcota bacterium | reverse complement strand
ATCGATAAAGCCCGACGTCTCGGGAGTGTTCTCTCGCAACCAACTCGCCATGGCGCGACGCTTGACGTTGATGTCGATGCGCCCGTTGCGAGGCGGAGCCTCGCCGAATGCTGCGGCAACGAGCTCTACCGCTGGCCCTTTGTAGACCCATAAGCTCGGTGCGAGCAGCGCAAGACTGGCACACAGCACGGTATAGAGGGCGAGTCGCTCACCAATAGCGGCTCGTGCAACAAGCCCCCGATAAGCCGCGACACAAGTGATCCCCATCGTAAGAGCCATCATCACGGAAAACGTGTTGAAGAATCGCTTTTGCATCAGCGTAAATACAAAGAGCACAACCGCCCAAGCGACAAACGTCAGCAGCAACGCGCGTCGCTCGTGATCGCGAAAGCGGTAGGCCAACGCGACGATCACGACCGGAAACAGATAGATAAAAAAGGAGAGTCGAGACGACGCGATCTGGGTCGTGAACGCTCCATGCAAGCGGAAGAGCGGCATCGACTCTCCCACCATGGCTTGAAACGCGTCGGTGCGACCAAGCCACTGTGCCGAGTCGAGGACGCTGGCCTCGAGACCGGGCAGTGCGAGCAGGCTGATGCCAACGAGTACACCCCCAATTGCGATCGAGGCAGCGATGCGCGCCGCAACTCCCGCCATGGCCGGTCGACTCAGCAGTTGCAACTTCACGGCCGCAAGCAACGCAGTCACGAAAAAGAACCACGGCTGGAAGTTTGAGAGCACAACCGCGCTGTACGGGCCCCACTGCGGCCAATCGTTGCCGACCGAGAACGGCGCGACGCCCACCAAAGCGACTGCGTTCGCGATGCCGATTACCGCGCCCGCGCGATGGCGGGACGCCAGGACCGGAGACAGGACAAGGACACCGAGCAACCCGACTTGAGCGAGCGCGACATAGAGAATCGCCCCCGGCCAAACCAGCAGACTCCAGGCCATTAACACGCCCAATGTCACGGCCTTACGTACCAGCGCCGCTCTTTCGACTGTAGCCCTGTCGCAGGCATCAACCGTCGACAGCGCTGAGCCAAAGAGCAGCGTTGCACAGAACGCCACCACGACATGGTGGTCGAGGAAGCCGATCTGCGAATACCAGAAATGCGCAGAGAGAACACTCAACACCAGTGCAGAAGCAGCGGCTTCTGCCTGGCCAACGTGCCGCTCGGCAATGCGGTAAAGCCAATAAACCGTCAGCGAGCCAACCAGGGGCGGCACCCAAACCAAGACACGTTCAACCCCTTGCTCGCCCGCAATGGCGTACACCGGTGAGACGAGTACACCCAACATCCAGTCGAGTGCCTGGGGCCAAATCGCCCTGCCGCCGTCGGGGAAGTTCAAATACAGATCGTGTTCAATCGTGTTGGGAAACGATGCGAGGTTGTAGACGATGCGTCGCAGGTGGTAGTACGAGTCGCTGTCCGTAAAGTAGACCTGCCCATCGATGAAGACGTTGCGCACCGGCAGTGCGCGGATCACAAACGCCAGCGCTGCAATCCACAAAGGAGCGAGCGCAAAACGTCGGCCCGGCCTTTGCGCATGTGGTCTTTGCATAGACGCCTCGGTCGCGTCGTCTGTCGTCGGTTGCATTGCGTTGTACTCTTGTTCTGCGAGATGTCGTCGACCCGCGCGCGTGATCAATCAAAAACTTCGCTGTAGAGCACGACTGGCTCGCAACAGCCTTGAAATTGTGCCGGTTGGCCGGGTCCGCCGCCCGAGCCGGAATGGTATCCTTGAATTAGACACCCGTTGGTAGGAAGCAGCAATGAATCAACATCCCCTCCGTGAAGTACATGACGAAGCGCAAGCAATCTCACCCCGCCCGGGCGAGGGAGCCGTGACTCGACGCAAACGTCGCAGCCTCGTCCTCAGCTCAATTGGCGAGAAGGTGCTCGACAGCCTCGCCCTCGCCCCCGAAGACACGGCCCTTGGACAAGGGCGAACAAGCGGCCTTGATTGCGACATCACTCCGATTTGCGAGGAGTTTCTCGTTTGCGCAGGCGGCCTTTGCATTCCGACCGATGGAGTGCTGCGAATCAATGAGATCGCAGGGGAACACTACGTCGTCGGACACTCGACTTGGGAGCGCTGCCCGTCGCGTGATCATGCGGAGCACCGATTGGCGATTCGCGTTGCCGAAGTCGACCCTCACGATCTCGTGAGCGAAGCCCTTGAGATGGGAGATAGCGACGACGACTCGGGCCTGTGGCTGCGGTCTTCCTGACCCGGCGCTGAGCGACTGCGCGGCCCCTGCACCGAATAGCCCCTTGCCCATGCGCGAGGCCGAGCTCCGCGCTGCACGCCTCGGCACACGCCCTAATTGCGGCCCGGCTGCCTAGTGTCGATGTGTATAAAGCCTCAATTTTCAACGATTTTGCCTCTAGCGTTAAAAAAATCAATCTACCTACAAACAAATCGGAAAACGTTTGCGATAATATGCAGACTGAATCAGTGAACGATTCGCACATACGATTGCGATCCGAATACTGATTGGGCTCGAAAGAAATCGACTCGCTAACCGTTTAAGTAGTGGGTTTGGCTTACTCGAATAACAAGCGCGCGCGATCATGAATGAATCGCGCAACTCTTCGCATCGCTTTGATCAACGCAATCAAAACTTCGCAAGCAGTTGGCCACAAACAGCGCCGCATCGGACAAAGCTGCATCGAAAGGCAAGGGGCAAGAAACCATGGCGATCAAGAAGAAGGCCAGCTCAAAAGAATTCTGGAGCAAGATGCTCTCTGCGCACAAAGTGAAACGCATCCTTGAGAAGCATGAGTTCGACGCAGAAACGTTCCGACGCGACTATGAGTCGGATACGAACCGTGGCCCGCGCAAAGCGGCGCGCCCTTCGGACCGAGAGATTGGTTCCGTAGAGGGCTTTTTAAAGACGGGCAACTATCCCGAGTTCATGACGGCGCTTGGAACCAAGAGCCGTCCGAAAGCCGACGCGGCGATCCGGCGTGTTGTTGCGTGGCGCGGACAAGGCGGCACCAAAGCCGTGAAGCGCAAGTAGCTCGCGCGCCGAAGCGCGACTGCATTCACTTCCTTGAACTGCAATTGAATGTCATTCCGTTCTATACGGTTGAACATTTTAAGTAGCGGACACATAGAAGTTATTTCGCAAACTCCTAGTGATTCCATTGCACATATTGAGTGTGCTTGTGTTGTTAAGAAACGAAGCCCTTAACAACGGCGACTTGATGAGAATCGCTGCGCGGGGAAAGCGCGCGTCGCAACGGCTCTGCATCGTACGTGCGTGCACAAAGAAAACATGCCTTCATCGCAACGTCCGCCGCAAGCATTGCCTGCGACCGAGCACCGACAAACAACCTACGCCTTGGCGAAGTGCTCTCGCAGATAGTCGATGATGTCCGCAGACTCAGGCATCCATACGTCTTCGCCGTCGGATTTTTCGATTCGCAAGCACGGCACCATTTGTCGGCCCGTTGCGTTCACCAACTCTTCAAGCCTCGAGCGTTCGGCCGTGATGTCTCGAGACTCGACGCTCTCACCCAGGTCGTCCAAAAACCGGCGCACCCGAGCACAAAACGGGCAGCTCGAATATTCGTAGAGAGACAGTTGGACTGAGTTTTCCATGGGCACGTGATTCCGGTTTGGCTTGGGTTCGGTTGGATTCGGTTGGATTCGATAGCGGCGGGCAATCGATAATGGCCCAGGCCGACTGTGGATCTCGAAGCGTCCAACGTAGCAGCATCACTGGGTTCGGGAGCGGCGGTGCGAGCCTTCTCGCTGCAATTCTTTGAACGGCTCGGCGCACGCCCCAACGCGTCGGCATTCCAGCGCCTGCTGACGGATTCCCAACAGCCATCGCGAGCAACCGCCGCACTTGGCTGCGGGGGCCAGATCTCCAAGTGTTTGTAAAAGCTAGAGTTTTTATTTGCTTGTCGAATCGGGGCCGAACGGCACGGCGGCTGCAATCACCACCCGCATGCATACGACCTACGAGCTCGTCGGACAATCACTCGACTGTGACAGCGCACCTCTCGTGCCCGTCAATTCTTTTCGGCCCGAGTTTCAGCCCGAGCAAGCTCCCGCAGCACTCAGCTTCGTAGAGATTGTTCTCTTCGCGACCGAATACACCGAAGACGAAGGCGAAGTGCGGGACATGGTCGACGCCTTGTTTGACTGCGAGGATCTCGACGTCAGCGACCTGCGCGGCGAACACCTCGCCGTCGCCTAGGCGCGCTGGCCATCGCCCCATCTTTCGCCATAGGACCGTGACGCGTCCCGGTCGAAGCCATCCACCTCAGCCTCAGTTCCAACAGTTGTGCGGCCGACCCCTCGGGGTTTGCACGCGAACCGTCTCGCTCGCCAACGAGTCCAATTGAGACGCTGCTAAGATCCCGCCGCCAGACACTTCGACACACGCTTGCCTGCACACTCAAATTGCGGCTGGCGAGCAGCAACTCGGTCTCGAACAAACGGCAGGAGTCACGTCATTTCGGATCATCGCGCACCTGGCCTCATTCTCTATCGGTATGTAGCGCGCGAACTCGTTGGCCCAACGATGTTGTCGCTACTGGGCCTGACTGCCGTCATGCTCACCAAAGAGTTGTTGGGTTACTCCGACTTGGTGATCAACCGCGGCCTCGGCGCAGACGCCGTGCTGCAGATCGCCTTCTTTCAAATCATCCCACTGCTCACCCTCGTGTTTCCGTTGGCGGTCTTGATGGGAGTGCTGGTCGCACTCGGCCGCATGGGCGCCGACCTCGAGATCTTAATTCTTGAAACACTGGGCATGCGCGCAACGCGGCTCGCAGAACCCATCGGCGTCTTTGCTCTCCTAATGGCTCTGGCCTGCTTGGGCCTTTCGCTCGTCGCCGCACCTTGGGCGAGTCGCTCGCTCGACGATGCCCTCGCCGCACTGTCACGAGAAAACCCCGCCGCTCAAATGCGCGCGGGCAAGATCAACCGATTTGGGGACTGGCGCCTTCAAGCACGCGAAGTCTCCGCCCGCGGCGACAAGATGAAGAACGTCTTGCTGTGGATGCCCGATCTTGGAGACACCATCTTCGCCAAGTCGGGCACGCTCACCGCCAACGAAAGCGGCGGGATCGACATGATCCTTAATAACGGACGTGTAATCCTCGATCCCAAAGAAGGCCCGCGACACGTTGAGTTCGATCATCTTGAGGCAGCGCTTCCCGACAGCGACAAAGTGATTGAGCGCGACGAAGACGAGACCTTGAAGGGCGCGTCGATGTCTCAACTTAGCACCGAGGCCGCGGCGGAAGTCAGCCGCGGCCAGCGCTACCCCGAAGCGCTTGTCGAATGGCATCGCCGCCTCAGTACACCGGTTACGGCTTTGGTCTTTGGGCTGATCGCGATCCCACTTTTCCTAACGCGCAAAGAATATTCGCGATCGGCGGGCGGTGTGTGGGGGCTTGCGACCATCATCGCGTACTTCGGCATGGTGCAGCTCGGCGACGGTTTGATCCAGGACCAAACCCTAAGCGCCGCCATGGGGGTCTGGCTTCCCAACCTGATCATTACGGCAGTGGGGCTTTGGCTGTTCTCGACGATCGCGCAAAAGGGCGTATTTGGCCGCGACGTCGACCGACAACGCGGCGGCAGCACCCCCAAGCAACAAAAGCATTTCAAGGGCGCGATCCGCCACGCCCTGCCCCGCTACGTCGCAGGACGCTTTCTTCAATTCACCGTGCTCTCGCTCGGCGTGCTGCTCGCAGCCTATCTATTGATCGACATTCTCGATCGCCTCAGTTGGTTTGCCAAATACGAGGCCACGGGCATGGAAGTCGTGCGCTTTTACGGCGCGCGTATCCCGCTGCTTGCATCGCGGGTCGTACCGATGTCGCTACTCGTCGGCACCGCGCTCACAGCGAGCCACTTGGCTGTTCAAGGAGAGCTGATGGGGATGCGGGCCTGCGGCATTCCGGCCGCCCGTGCGTTGATGCCCGTGCTGTTGATCTGCCTCGCCACGGCACCGCTCTTCTACTTTCTCAACAACGAGATCATCCCGCGTGCAAGCGCGCGCCAGGACGAAATCAAGACCAACGAGATCAAGAACCGAGTAAAGAAGCCCACAAAGACAGGCAAACGCGAAGCACGGCGCGAGCGCCCGCCGGTTTGGTACCGCGTTGAAGGACAACTTTTCCAGGTAGGGAAGCTCGATGTCGATCGCGGCGTGGCCGAACAAATCGCCATCTACGAACTCGAGAAGAGCGGCCTGCCAACGCGGCGCACCTTCGCAGACTCAGCCCGCTATATCGGCAAAGGAAACTGGCGCCTCATCAACGCCCGCAATGTCGAGTGGCACGGCGACCGCTTCTACGAAACCGCACCCGTCGAATTCGCGAAACTCGGCAAAGAGCTCCCGGCAAAGATCGACACCATGCACTTCAGCATTCAACAGCTGACGAAAGAGATCAAAGAAGTCGAGGCCAACGATCTCGACGCGAGTGCGCTTTGGGTCGACTACTACGGCAAGCTCGCGTCGCCATTTGCGTGTGTCGTCTTGCCGGCCATCGTTTTGTTCTTTGCCGTCATGGGGCCGCCCTTCCCAACGTCGTCAACAACGTTGTTGTTGAGTGGCGCCCTCGGCGTGGGGTCGACACTGCTTAACGGCACGGGTGCGTCGCTTGGCTACGGCGGTGCCATCCCGCCCATGGCCGCAGGCTGGGGTCCGACTCTGCTGTTAGCTGTAGTCGCGCTCGCGCTGGCAGCACGGGTGCGCGCGCAGGGTTAAGCCAATCGAAGTTGGCGAGTCTTCGCCAGTAGGTATTGGTGTCGATGTTAAGTGTCTAGTCCGCTGCAGCGGTCTAAGACTCGGGCGCGTCGGCTCCACCGCCCATCGACAACTCGGCTTTGCCGCCTTCGATGCGGTAGATGCGATCCGCGATGCGTGCAAGTGCGTCTTGATGCGACACGGCCAGAATCGTCACTTGGCCGCGCAGGTTGGTGAGCGACTTCCAGACACTCGCTTCGGTGTCGGGGTCGAGGGCCGTGGTGGCTTCGTCGAGTACGAGCAACGAGGGCTCGTGGATGAGTGCGCGGGCGATGGCGATGCGTTGGCGTTGTCCACCCGAAAGCAGTGCACCGCGTTCGCCGACTCGGGACTCGATGCCGCCGGGAAGGCCAGAGATAAACTCCCAGGCACCGGCTCGACGCAATGCGTTCTCGACTTGTTCCTCGGTGAGGCCCTCTTCGCCAAGCGTCACGTTGATTTTGATCGAGTCGTTGAGCAAGAACATCTCTTGGGGCACGTAACCAATTTGCTGGCGCCACGCGCGCTTGCCGAACTCACCAAGATCGACACCGTCTAGTTTTACGCTGCCCGAATCGGGCTCGACAAGGCCGATGACCAAGTCACTTAGAGTTGTCTTACCCGAGCCCGAGGGGCCTATGAGAGCCGTGATCTTGCCGGCCGGGATCGTGAGGTTGGCGTGATCAAAAATCACCTGATCGCCGTAGCGAAGTTCGATGTCGGAGAGGTCGATTGCCTGGGTCAGAGTCGGGCACGCACCCTCGTCGTTTGTCTCTCCTTCGGCCACCGCTTGCTGGATCGTCTCTTCGATGGCCCAGTACGCGCTCCCTTGGGTCGAGAGCTTTTGATACTGACGTTGAGCGCGAGCGAGTTGGGTCAGCAAGCGAATGAACACCAGTGCGAGGACCATGAAACGCGACACCGGCAGCTCGAGATAGACAAAACAAAAGCCTGCGACCAGCATGAGGCAGGTGCCGATGATCGGCTCCTGTATCGCCGCAAGCGCTTCGGT
>JBLHOB010000113.1:0-7793 GCA_047619425.1 Myxococcota bacterium | reverse complement strand
CTTCTTCATGTGTGGGAACGACGCCTGCATGGCCCAGAAGCTTGCAAAGTAATTGACGTCCATATGCGCGTGCATGGCTTCGTCGGTCATATACTCGAGACGAGACGTACCGCCCGTGGGCGTTGCGTTGTTGACGAGCACGTCGACGCGCCCGTAGGTGTTCACCGTCTCTTCGACCATTGCGAGCACGCTGTCTTTTTCGGAGACGTCCGTTTGGACGTAGCGAGCATTCCCACCCGCGTCGCCAAAGTCCTTGTTGATCGCCTCGGCCGCCGCTTCGCCCTTGTCCGCCGAACGGTTCGCGATGACGACCTTCGCGCCTTCCGCTGCAAAGGCCCGCGCGACTCCGAGCCCTACTCCCTGCCCAGCGCCCGTCACGATTGCGACTCGGTCCCGCAGCTTATGCGTCTGCCCCATTTCCCCTGAACTCCAGCTGACTTTTGGCTTTCGCTCTTACAGCCCATCGATGGGTCAGTAAAACCTTGGCCATGAAATTTTGACCCGCATTCTCGCCGGACACACATGCTATACAGTTGTAAAGTGATATTCCAATGATAAAATCACTCTAGGCGAAATGATTCGCCCGCGGAGCCACCCCCCAAAATGTCGACGACAGCAGGTCGTGCATCGCAAGCTCAATCGACCTCACCGGGCGAGCGGCCCACCAGGCCCGTCCCTACGCGAGAGCGTCAGCGCCAGCAGACGCGGGCGCTGATCCTCGACGCAGCGTTGGCCGAAATCGCTGACGTCGGCTTGTCGGGCCTGCGAATCGAACACGTCGCCCGCAAGAGCGGTGTCACTCGCCCAACCGTCTACGCGCACTTCCCGACCCGGGAAGACTTCCTACGCGAACTGCAGGTCCGCACCGAGGGCAGCGCATTGCACGCTCTTCAAAAACGACTTGAGAGCACCATTGGCGGCGCTGTCTTTCATGCGTTAGTCGACGCACTATTCGACATTCTGCCCGACACCAATCGCAACCTGCGGCGCGAATCGTTTGCCCTAATGTTGCGCGAGCCGCGACCGGAACGTTGGATGGGAAACGAACTGTTCGCATACCTTGCGGCGCGGGTTGTCGAAGCACAGGATCAGGGGCTCATCGCAAACAAAACAAATGCCGATGAGCTGACGCGGATCGTCATGACCGCACTATTTGGATTTTTCGTAATCGAAGGCGACGACTCACAGACGCGCCGCGTTGACGCACACAAGTTGCTTGATCTGCTGATCAGCACGCACGAGGGGTAGGACCATGGCTGGCCGACTACAGGACAAAGTTGCAATTATTACGGGATCGGGCCAAGGCGTTGGGCGCGGTATCGCGTTGGCGTTTGCAAAAGAAGGGGCGCGCTGTGTGATCGCCGACTTCAATGCCGAGAATGGCAAGAAAGTCGTGCAAGAAATCGAAGCGCTCGGCCAGCATGCCGAGTTCGTTTCGTGCGATGTGACCAGCCGCGAAAGTGTCGACGGCACCGTCGAACACACGATCGACACGTTCGGCAAGCTCGACATCCTCGTGAACAACGCCCAGCGCGCACCGTTTAAGCCGACGACGATCCTTGAGCACACCGACGAAATCGTCGACTTGTGTTTTGACACTGGCTTTCGCGGCACGTTCTACTTCATGCAGGCGGCCTACCCCCACCTCAAGACGACGGGCGGCAAGATCATCAACATCGGCTCCGCATCGGGGCTCGAAGGAAGCGCCGGCATGGGCGCCTATGGCGCTGCAAAAGAGGCCATTCGCTCGCTGAGCAAAACCGCAGCCCGCGAATGGGGACGCGACGGAATCAACGTCAACATCCTGTGCCCCCTCGCCAACTCCCCCGGCGTCACGACCATGATGGAACACAACCCGAAGTTCGAAGCCAACATCACGAAAACCCAGCCCATCGGACGCATCGGTGACTGCGAAATGGACATCGGCCCGGTCGCAGTTTTCCTAGCGAGCGATGACTCGCGCTACGTCACCGGGCACACGCTCCCGGCAGACGGCGGTTCTTATTTCGTTCGCTAGAGCGGCTCGGTCTTTCCGGCGGGTTTGAACCGCAACGCGATCACGCTTCTTGATCGTCGGGGATCCCGACGCCAGCAATCGGAGCGAACTCGTAGGTAAATGCCTCTCGCTCGGCCAGACACAACCAGAGCTGCCCCGAAGTCCCAGCCGTTATCGCCGTCACGACACCTTGGGCAATCTCGGCGGGGTCGATGATCGTAAGCCCCACCTCGCGAGCCTTTTCCGCCATGCCGGGCCCGAGAATATTGGTATCGACGGCACCGGGTAGGACCGCATTGATCGAAACGCCCTTCTCCCCAAGAGAGGGCGCGAGCGCGCGGACGAATCCAACTACCGCATGCTTCGTCATCGTGTAGATGGGGTCCGGTGCAAAGGCGATCACCCCGGCCACAGAAGCCGTTGCGACAATTGCGCCCCCGCCTCTCGCTTCAATCGCGTTTGCGACTGCCTTCGCTCCAAGAACCACTCCGTCTACGTTGACACCCATGATGCGCCGATACGTGTCTTCTGGCAGATCGGCGATGTCGAAGCTCGGGCTGAAATCATTGCCGCTCGCCGGGTAAGTCGTGATGCCGGCATTCAGAAATGCGATATCGAGCCCACCCTCTCGCTGGGTGATGCCGCTTACGACGTCACTCCAGTTGCCACTGTCCGAGACGTCGAGCCGCACGAACTCCGCACCAAGGTCTTCCGCAACCGCTTTGCCGCCCGTTTCGTCGACGTCGGCAATAACAACCTTCGCGCCTTCGGTTCGCAATCGCTTTGCCGTCGCCAGGCCGATCCCGGAGGCGCCCCCTGTGATCAAAGCCACTTTGCCAGCAAACCCATCTGCGAAATTTATCATTGTGCACTCCTTGGGAAGTTTTGTTTTTCTTTGGCCGTACTTCTGAGGTTGTCGTTCTTCGGTCTTCGCGCTGCCTGCCGGGAAGCCGGGGATTTGATCAGATTACCCAACCCGAGGCGCAAAGACGTACTCGCTTCCGCTGCGACACTGCGGATAGGGGCGACACAGACGCCGCGTTGGTGCACTATCTGATTCCCACCAAGAGCGATCGCGCAAGACTCGCGTTGGAGGAGCCCTGAGATCGGCCATCGACCATTGGGGCCGCCGCCTCAACCCCGAGCGCCCCTCTCACGCACCCCTCGAATCATACTTTTTTCACTTATATTGCGTTCGACTTAACACCACAGCTCAATCATCCATGCTGCGGCGCGCCCCCGCAGCACACCACTAAAATTGGAGTCCCAGTATGTCCGCCCCCGAAACAACAACCTCACGTGAGATCCGCTCAAACATCAGCAGCGACGGGAAGCTCACCCTCTCTCTCGCCACGACCGAGATCCCGGCGCCCGGCGAAGACGAAGTCGTGGTCCAGGTTGGGGCCACGCCCATCAACCCCTCGGACCTCGGCCTTTTCTTCGGCCCCGCCGACATGGCCACCGCCAAGGCATCGGGCAGCGCCAGCGAACCTGTCATCACCGCCGACGTCCCCGCCGGCTTGATGAAGATGGTCGCAGCACGCCTCGACGAGTCGATGCCCGTTGGCAATGAAGGTGCCGGAGTTGTTGTGCAGGCCGGTTCGGGCGACGCCGCTCAGGCGCTGCTCGGCAAAACCGTCGGCATGATCGGCGGCAGCATGTACGCCGAGTATCGTTTGCTCAAGGTGGCCATGTGCTTGCCCCTCCACGACGGCACCACGCCCACCGAAGGCGCCTCTTGCTTCGTCAATCCACTCACGGCTCTCGGCATGGTCGAGACCATGAAGATGGAAGGACACACCGCCCTCGTTCACACCGCTGCCGCGTCAAACCTCGGCCAGATGCTTAACAAGATCTGCATCGCCGACGGCGTCCAACTCGTAAACATCGTGCGGCGCGACGAGCAAGCCGAAATCCTGCGCAAGATCGGTGCGAAACACATTTGCGATAGTTCGTCGCCGACCTTCATGGAGGATCTCACCGCGGCGCTGATCACGACGGGCGCCACCCTCGCATTTGATGCAACCGGCGGCGGACAATTGGCAGGACAGATTCTGACCTGCATGGAAGTCGCTGCGAATCAGACGGCCAGCGAATACAGCCGCTATGGCTCGACGGTGTACAAGCAGGTCTACATCTACGGTGGACTCGACCGCTCACCCACAACGTTGAACCGAAGCTTCGGCATGGTTTGGGGCATTGGCGGATGGCTCTTGACGCCGTTCCTTCAGAAAGTTGGCTGGGAAACGGGCCAGGCCATGCGCGCGCGCGTTGCCGCTGAGATCAAGACGACCTTCGCCAGTGAGTACGCAAGGGAAGTCTCTCTCGAAGGCGCGTTGCAACTCGACGCGATTGCCGAGTACGGCCAACAGGCAACCGGGCTCAAGTACCTGATCAATCCGACCAAGGGCGCGTAGCGCGTCGAAGGACGGATCAAAGGCGAATGGACATCCATCGCATCGCTCGGTTTGACCGTTTGGAGCTCTCTCGCTAACTCTAGGAGACGAGTTCTAAGCGGCGGCCGCGCGGCGTTGGAGCATCTTGACGTAGGCCTTGGGCGGCAGGAACGCGATAAACATCAGCGTCGCCGAGATCAACCCACCCGTTGCCGTAACAAGCAGCGCACCCGGTGAAATCATGGCGCCCTGCCCACTGAAGTGGAGGGTCATCGCGATCACCCCGACACCGCCCTGGGACACTCCGGCTAGGCCCCAAAGCATGAATCGATTGGTCACGACGGGGCTGCCGAGGCCAAGCGATTCGCGGCGGCGTGCCATCCTGTAGTGACGAATCCCCTCAATGCCCGTCCACAAGAACATAACGACAGCGGGCGCTCGAAGAAGGCCCGTCCAGAGTTGACCCACTTCAAAGGATCGCGAGGCCACGGGGCCCGCAATGATCGCCCCAATCAAACCGCCACAAGCCATCGCCATCGCGCCCGAGAGTACGAAGATGAGGACATCTGCCCAAGGCTCGTTGGGACGGAACGTCTTCCCGGTGAATGACATCACGCATGTGAAGCCAACGCAGCATGCGATACAGCCCGCTGCAAGCAACCCGAGCTTCACATCACCAACCTGCTCTCGTCCCATCCCCGACGCAACCAACAGCGGCACAAACACGAAGATGACGCTGGAGTAGCCGATGCCGAGCAGTCGCTCAGGCATGCCGCCCGTTCGCCAGGAGAGCCACAACAGGCGCAGGCCAACCAGGCCACAGGTGAGCAGTAGCGCACCGCTGCCGAGCGTCATGAAGAGCTTCATTCCTGTCACGAGAATCTCCGAGTTGATGACTGCAGGTCCACATCGGAGCCCGAGAGCTGTTCCTTTACGGCGAGTTACACGCATGTGTGTATTCCAGCGTTAGCGGAATGTTGCACCTTCCAATAGTGAGTTCTATTATCGAACCCACCTAAACCGCCGGAGCGAGCGAGCCCAATCCAGTCTGGCCCGTCGCCCCTGGATATGGAGAAAATCCGATGACGACTTCGAGCGAAGCGAACTCCACCGAGTGGCATACGACCGCGTGCATTCTTTGCAGTATCAATTGCGGCCTTCAAGTCCAGGTCGAAGACGGTCATCTCAAGAAGATCAAGGGCGACAAGAAGAACCCGCGTTCACGGGGCTACACCTGCGAAAAGCAAGCCGGTCTCGATCACTATCAAAACCACAACGACCGCCTCTCGAGTCCCATGCGTCGCAAGGCCGACGGCACCTTCGAGGCGATCGACTGGGACACTGCGATCGACGAAGTCTCGAGCAAGTTGGCGGCGATCCGCGCAACCCACGGCGGCGAGAAGATTTTCTACTACGGCGGCGGTGGCCAGGGCAATCATTTGGGCGGCGCGTACAGCGCAGCGACACGACGCGCCCTCGGCATGCGCTACGCATCCAACGCACTCGCTCAAGAAAAGACCGGCGAGTTTTGGGTTGAGAAACAGATGTTCGGCGCACGCCCCGAACCCGACTTCGAAAACGCCGAGGTCTCGGTCTTCGTCGGTAAGAACCCGTGGCAATCACATGGTTTTGAACGCGCTCGCGTGGTGTTAAAGAACATTGCCAAAGATCCGAATCGCAAAATGATTGTCCTCGACCCGCGACGCACTGAGACCGCCGACCTGGCCGATGTGTTCTTGCAGGTCGCCCCGGGCACCGATGCCTTTGTCTTGGCGGCGATGCTCGCAGTCTTGATCGAAGACAACTTGATCGACCGGGAGTTTCTCGCAGAGCGCGCAGGCGACGCGGGCCCATTGTTCGAACTGCTTTCGGCCGTACCGGTTGGCGACTACTGCGAGCGCGCGGGAGTCGCCGAACCACTCGTCCGTGAAGCCGCCGGGCTGATTGGAAACGCAGGCAGTGTCGCCGTACTCGAGGATCTCGGCATCGAGATGGCTCCCCACAGCACCCTCAACTCCTACCTGCAGAAGTTGCTCTTTGCCCTAACCGGTAACTTTGGTGCCAAAGGCACGATGAATCTAGGCACGCACCTCGGCCAACTCATCGGAACGAGCAAAGACACGCGCACCTCCCCCGTCGGAGGCCATCGGATCATCACGGGCTTGATCCCCTGCAACGCGGTTGCAGAAGAGATCTTGACGGATCACCCCGATCGTTTTCGCGCGATGATCATCGAGAGCGGCAATCCCGTGCATTCGCTGGCCGACAGCCCGCGCATGCGCGAAGCCCTCGATGCGCTTGAGCTTGTTGTCGTGCTCGATGTCGCGATGACCGAGACCGGCCGACATGCCGACTACATCTTGCCCGCGGCCAGCCAATACGAAAAGACCGAGGCCACCTTCTTCGGCGGCGGGTTCCCCGACAACGTCTTCCAGTTGCGTCATCCCCTGTTCGAGCCCCTCGAAGGCACGCTCATTGAGCCGGAGATTCACAGTCGAATCTGCAAGGCGCTCGGTGCGTACACCGACGAACAACTCAACCCACTGCGCGAGGCGGCGAACGAAAGCCTTGAAAAATTCGGCATCAAATTCCTGCAGACCATGGGCAGCGAACCCAGCCTTGCGTCGATCATGCCGGTGGTGCTCTACGAAACCCTCGGACGCGCGTTGCCCAAGGGACGCGAGTCGGCTGCTCTGATATGGGGCGCAGCTCAGACCCTCGCCGCGTCAGAGCCTGAGGCGGTTCGTCGTGCAGGCTTCGAGGGCGAAGGGCCCGCACTCGGAGATGCGCTCTTCCAGGCGATCCTCGATCGCGCTGAGGGCGTTGTCATCTCTTCCGACACGTACGACGCAACCTTCGATCGCATTCACACCGACAGCCACAAAATCGAGCTCGTCATTCCCGAACTCTTGCAAGAGCTCGCCGATCTCATCGACGAAGCACCTCCGAAGATGACCGACGACTACCCGTTTGTCTTGGCCGCCGGGGAACGCCGGACGAACACTGCGAACACCATCATTCGCGATCCATCGTGGCGAAAGAAGGACCGAGACGGCTCGCTGCGCATCAGCCCCGGCGACGCGGAACGCCTCGGCGTTGAGTCGGGTGGGCAAGTTCGCGTCACCACCAAGCGTGGCTCGATCGTCACCGTGGTCGAGTTAACCGATACCCTGCGCGACGGACACGTCACCTTGCCAAACGGTATGGGGCTCGCGTACACAGACAACGACGGCAAGCGCAGCACCGTCGGCACATCACCCAACGAGTTGACCTCAAGTGAAGATCGAGACTGGATCGCTGGCACGCCCTGGCACAAGCATGTGCGCGCTCGCGTCGAAGCGGTGGCATAACGTGGCCGAATCACGATTCGCAGACGCCCCCTGCCCCATTGCGCGCACGAC
>JBLHOB010000112.1:0-7896 GCA_047619425.1 Myxococcota bacterium | reverse complement strand
GAGCCTTCGCACTCGATTCGCACCGCACGAGCCAGCCTTGTCCATCAAGGTTGAGTTTGTGCCGCAATATCGTGGCGATGCGCAAAAGTATGCGCCGGTCTTCTGGAGATCTTCTTCGTCCGAATCGTGCCTTCTCGTGAGGTTTTCTACTGACACGTGGTGCGATCGATGCGTTCTCGATGCGCTGTAATCTTCCTCTCCGAACGGAATTGGGTAGTCTTCTCCCCACGTGCTTTGGCGCGACCGGGGTGCGATTACGCACACCTGGGCCGTTGCACGGAACCTTGGGGGGAAAATGTCTGTTCTTTCACTTGCCACGCCACGAGCCCGTGGCTTGATGGTCCTGACCGCACACCCGGAGGGCTGCCGGGTCTTGGCCCAGCGGCAAATCGCTCGGGCAAAAGCGGCTTTCCCCGAGCCGCTGCCCGCCGCCGAAGGAAAAACCGCGCTGATTCTCGGCAGTACGACCTTTGGCTACGGCAGTTCGACGGCCATCGCGCTGATGGAGGCCGGGTTCTCAAAGGTGATCGGCCTTGGCTTTGAGACGCCACCGACGTTTCGCAAGGAGAAGATCGCGATGGCGCCGGCGGGGTGGTATTTGACCGCAGCGCTGCACGACGCCTACCCCGAGCAGAAGACGTACTTTGCCGACGGTTTTAGCGACGCCACGCGCGATCGTGTTATCGACGACCTACGCGCCTCGGGCGAGAAGGTCGACCTGCTCGTTTACAGCGTGGCGGCGCCTCGCCGAACGCATCTCGGCGAAACCTGGGGCTCGTCACTCAAAGTGATCGGCGACGCTCTCGACGTGGTGGGCCTCGACTATAAAAGTGGCGAGCACAAGGACGTTCATCTCGAGCCGGCAAACGAACTTGAGGTTGAGCAGACCCGACGTGTCATGGGTGGGGACGACCTGAACCTGTGGGCCAACGCCTTGCTCTATGCAGATTTGGCAAACCCCGGCTTCAAGATCGCTTCGCTCTCTTACATCGGCCCCGACTTTGAACCCCTGCGTCGAATTTACTGGGACGGGGCCCTGGGCGGTGCCAAAAAACACATCGACGACACGACGAGTGCATTGAACGAGCGGCTGGCTGAGCGCCTTTCGGGTGCGGCCTTTACGAGCATGAACCCCGCGGTCGTGACGGGTGCGTCGGTCGCGATCCCGGCGATGCTGAAATACATTTCTGACTACTTGGCGGTTGTCGACGGCGGAACTGGCACCTATGACGACCCGCTTGAGGTCGGGATCAACTTCGCAAAGGCCCTCTACGGCAAGGACGAGCCGTGGCGCGACATGCTCGACGAGCAGGGACGATTGCGCCTCGATGCGAACGAACTCGATGCCTCGCTGCAGGAAGAGATTCGGGGCTTGTGGGAGGGCGCGAAGCCGGGCGAGGCGCCGCCCGTCACGGCCCGCGGGCTCGCGCTTTTCAAGCGGGACTTCATGCAGCTGTTCGGCTGGGAGGTCGAGGGGGTCGATTACGAGGCGGCTGTGGAGTTCGCGCCCGACCTTGGCGACCGCGTCGTGAACTTGATCAAAGAGTAGGCCCTCCTCGGCATCGCGTTGCGGCGACGCGGTCATGTGCGAAGCCGGGATTGCTTCTCATACGTTTTGAGCCAGAGAGAGGCTTGTGGGGGCTCCCACAACACTTTGGCGGTCGTAGGGGTGGGCTCAGGAATTGGGTTGGCGCACAGGTAGACGCCATAGCAACGGTCGGCACTGAGGCTGCCGGGGAGCCAAACATGCTCTTGTTCCGTGCGGTGGGCCCCGATGTGTGTGCGCCGGCGAGGGCTTCTCGCTCTCAGAGATACGCTTTCACCTCGAGAGTACGTTCAGCGAGGATCTCGCCGTCATCGCAGCGCCGAATAAATTGAGGTCCAAGAGATCGAGGGCGACATCGAGGCAGGGTCGTTCATAGAAACTCTTCTTGAGGCTGGAGCCGAATTTCATTGGCTCAAGCGTAAACGTTCGAACGGAAAGCTCGATGGAGTGACACTTGAGGTTGCGGTTACGGCAGCCGATGGATGACTATCTTCGGCCGCAAGCAGTCGAAGCTCGACAGGGCACTACGACACGCACCGCAACAATTAACCAACAGATTCTTCGATCTTGAATTTCTGTTCAGTGACGGATGACGCCAAATGGCAAACGCAAACGATCGCAGTCAAGCTGGCAATACGACGAACGGCAGCGCGGATGGCGCAGGGTTCGATGAGCCTGTTGCGCCGCAGTCGCACTTCGCGGAGTTCGGTATCAATGCCGGAGCCGTTGAAGAGATCCACGAAACCTACCGGGTCAACCCGGCAGCGGTGGATGCGAGTTGGTCAGCTGCGTTCAATAGCGTACCCATGCAGAACGGTGTGGTGGCACCGCCTTTGGCTCAGTCGATTGCCGCTGCGCCCCTTCCCGTTACGCCGGCCGCTCCGGCTGTGCCGTTGCAAGCTCCTACTCCTACTCCCAGCTCTGCCCCCACCAACGGGGCGGCGATTCCCGCACCGGAACCCGTGGTGGCAAACAACACCACGGTCGAATCGGATCTCGTGGCGGCCGACAAAAATGCCCGTGTGTTGCGATTGATTCATTCCTATCGCGCACGAGGGCATCGCATCGCGAGCAGTGACCCGCTTGCGGGCAAGTCCAAGTACTTTCCCGAACTCGATCCGGCTCACTACGGCTTTGGCACTCAGGATCTCGACCAGCTCTTTGTGGCGGGCGATTTGCCCGGTGGCTCGGTGCAGACACTGCGAAATATTCTCGCCCGCTTGAACGCGACCTACTGCGGCAGCATCGGCGTCGAGTACACGCACGTACAAGACCCGGGGCGCAAGTACTGGATCCAGCAGGAAATGGAAGTGGAGCAGAATAAGCCCCGCATCGAGCCCGGGCAGCTGGACCGGATCTATCAGCAGTTGTGTGGCGCGGAGCTGTTCGAGCAATTTCTCCACACGAAGTTTTTGGGACAGAAGCGTTTTTCGCTTGAAGGCGAAGAGGTCATCATTCCCCTGCTCGACCACATCATCGAGCGCGCACCGCGTTATGGCATTATCGAGTTTGTTCTGGGCATGAGTCATCGCGGTCGCCTCAACGTGCTCGCAAACGTCATGCGCAAACCCCTCGACGTCATCTTCTCCGAGTTTCAAGACAGTCCGCTACTCGACTTGCCCTTTGGCTCGGGAGACGTGAAATACCACAAGGGGTATTCACAAGATCGTCGCGTCGAAACCGGCGAACACGTTCATCTCACACTCACGTCGAACCCGTCTCACCTCGAAGCGGTAAACCCCGTGGTCGAGGGCCGCACCAAGGCAAAGCAGATGCGCGTTGGCGATTTGACCGGGGAGCGCATTGTCCCGATTATCTTGCACGGCGATGCCGCATTTGCCGGGCAGGGGATCGTTGCCGAGACGCTGAACCTTTCGCAACTCGAAGGCTATTCAACCGGCGGCACGGTTCATGTGATCGTCAACAATCAGATCGGTTTTACAACCACATCGGCAGAGGCTCGTTCGACGCTTTATTGCACTGACGTCGCCAAGATGATCCAGGCTCCGATTTTCCACGTGAATGCCGACGATCCCGAAGCCGTACTTCACTGCGCCGATCTCGCGATGAGTTATCGCTCGCGCTTCGGCAGCGATGTCGTGATTGATGTCATCGGCTATCGCCGCCACGGTCACAATGAAGGCGACGAGCCGGGTTTTACGCAACCGCGGCTCTACGAAAAAATTCGCCAGCGTCCCTTGGTTCGCAAACTCTTTGGAGAAGACCTCGCTGCGCGGGGCGAACTCAGTCCCGAAAAAGCGCTGGAGATTGAAACGGGGGTTCGCGAAGTTCTTGAAGCGGCACTCGCCGACGCCAACTTGGGCGCCGTCGACCCAGCGGAGCCCCACGAACCCCAGGGCCCCTGGACTGGCTTTACCCGGGTGCTGCCCGACAAAGACCCCGAGACCAAGGTGGCGGTTGAAATACTTGCGCGTATCGCAGAGCGCGTTGGCTCGGTGCCCAACTATTTCCGTCCACACAAGAAGTTGAAGAGCCTGCTCGAGAAGCGACGCAAGATGGTCGCCGAAGGCACGCCGATTGATTGGGCAATGGGCGAGGCCTTTGCATTTGGCAGCTTACTGCTTGAGGGCAAGCGCGTGCGGCTCTCGGGGCAGGACTGCTCGCGAGGGACGTTCAGCCACCGGCACTCCGTCTTCGTCGACCAAGACAGCGACGAGGAGTACACCCCGCTCAATCACGTCGGCGAGCAGCAAGCGCGCTTCGAGGTATTTGACAGCTTGCTCTCCGAGGCGGCGGTACTGGGCTTTGAGTACGGCTATAGCCTTGCCGACCCGGGAACCTTGACGTTGTGGGAAGCCCAGTTTGGTGACTTTGCAAATGGCGCCCAGGTGATCATCGATCAGTTCATCGGTTCGGCCCACGTGAAGTGGGGCAGGATGAGCGGGCTCGTGATGCTCTTGCCGCACGGCTACGAGGGACAAGGGCCCGAGCATTCGAGCGCTCGCATCGAGCGCTACTTGCAAATTTGCGCCGAAGACTCGATCCAGGTGGTCAACTGCACCACGCCGGCACAGTACTTCCACGTCTTGCGCAGGCAGATGTGTCGGGAGTACCGCGCACCGCTCGTGATCTTTACGCCGAAGAGTTTGTTGCGCGCATCCGTCGCAACATCGACTGTCAAAGATCTCTCCGAGGGACACTTTCAGCATGTGATCGACGACGACCGGGCGCGCGCGGCGAAAGACAAAGTGAAACGCGTGCTGATCTGCAGTGGCAAAGTGTATTACGACCTGATTGCAGCCCGGGACAAGAAGTACGCAAACAAAGCCGACCGTGTTGCGATCCTGCGCCTCGAGCAGATCTATCCGTGGCCCGGTGCGTTGTTAAACGAACTCGCTACGCAGTACACCAATACCGATCGCGTGGTGTGGGTGCAGGAAGAGCCGGCCAACATGGGTGCCTGGACTTTCGTTCGCGAGCGATTGCAAGATGTGCTGCCAGGCGGCGCGAAGCTCGCCTATGCGGGACGTGTGCGTTCGGCCAGTACTGCGGCTGGCTCAACTCGAATTCATATTCACCAGCAGGAGTCGCTGGTTGAAGTTGCATTTGAGGGGCTCGAATAGAGGTTGCTGTTCGACGGAGACTGGAGTGAAGCGATTCGATCAACCCAACGGGGCCCACGCTGGTTTGTTGACGCTCGCATCGCTGCTTGTGTTCGCATGCGCGTCGCCGTCGCAAGAAACGTCTATTGCGCCAGACGGGCGGTGGCCCCAAGGCGAAGCAACCCAAGCGGGCCGCGAGCCCGAGCGTCGCGAAAATCCCTTGGTGACATCACTATTAAAGGTCGCCGCGAAAGCTCTAGCCGAAGGGGATCTGCGAAGCGCCGAGCAGCGCTTTGCGCGAGTCCTTGAACGGTCGCCCCAACATTCAGCTGCCTACGAGGGACTCGTCATCATCGCCCGCTTGCGCGGCGATACAGCTAGCGAGAGGGAATGGCTCGCGTCCTGGCTCGAAGCACATCCGGCTTCGAGCAGCGCATCGCTCGCGTGGGCAAGGCTCAAAAATGAAGAGGGCAAGATCGAACAAGCCTGTGATGTTTTGGCGGCGGCACTCAACGTGCATCCCAACGACCCGGCCTTGCTCGCGCTGCAACTCGAACTCACCGGCCCGGCTCCATCACTTGAGGGGCTGGATGACGAAGAGATTGTCGCGTTGTCTCGAAAGCATCCCTTCGATCTTTCGCTGACGATTCGTGTGGCGAGACTCCAGATTGCCAGCGGCGATCTGGAAGCGGCGCGACAACGCTTGCGTCGTAGCTATTGGCTGGCGGATCTGGCGCCCACCGAGGGCTATGAGATCGCGAAGTTGCTCGCTTCAATTGACCCCGTGTTTGCGAAGCAAAAGATCGTCCCAGTCCACATCTATGCGGATCAAACGATTACAAGCCAACCCGGCTGGCAGATGCGACTTCGCATCTTGCTTCGCAAATCGTCGGCTGCACTCGATCCGTTGGCAAGGACTCACTATGTCTCGTACTCGATGACGGGGTTCTCGAGCAAGCAAGCAACGACGAAGCTTGTCTCACTTGAGAATGCTTGGTTGAGAAGTCAGCGGCGGTGGCCAAGCGAGGGGATCTTGCTCGGGCTGACTGAGCGCTTCCCTGCAAGGCACATCGCCCAGACCCTTGGTCGGGCCGAGCTACTGGGACGCCGGGCGTTCGTGCGTCTAGCGCCAGGTGCGACGGAAAGCCGCACGTTGATTCACGAAGTATTTCACCTCTACGGAGGCGTTCATGTAACGGACGCCATCGACTCGCTAATGAACCCAAGCGGCGAAACCAATGCCATTGATCAACTCAATGCCCGCATCGTCGCACTCACTCGTGACCGCACCTTTGGCCCTGGCGGTGAGGCGGTAAACGTCGACCCTTTCGTCGACTCAAGGCAGCTGGTGGAAGTTTACATCGAGACTTTGCGGGTCAATCTTGCGTTTCGTCAGGAAGCCTTAGGGCAGGCGCAGTCGACGAGTGCCGCTTCGCGCTACGCAGCCCACGAGCTTGCTCGCAAGGCGACCAAGCTCGACGACCATCTCGCCCAGGTGTCTGAGCACGTGAGTCGCATGTTGGTGCGTGACCGCCTGCCCGCGAAAGCGGCGGAGTACTGCGATCTTGCGGCGCGCTTATATGGAGTGAACTCGGCGAAGGGCAAAGCGCTGCGCAAGCGGGGCGACCGTTTGCGCGAGGTGAGCAAGCTCCGGCACTCCGGGGTCGTTGATAAGCCGAATGCGATCTCTAAATAGAGACCGTTTCGCGTCGCCAGAACTGAAAGAATCAGAACAGCCTTAGCTGAGGGCCGGAAGGTCGTCTGAAACTCGCAGTGGATAATGGTTGTGACTCCGTGTTGAGGCCCACTCGTTTGCGCGAGATCTCGAAAAGAGCGCGGATCTGCTCTGCGAAGACGCCATCGCCCCGCATACGCGAATTGAAACGCGTGTCGTTGAGCTCGCCGTCGCGCATCGAACGCAGCCGCGCGAGGACTTTGTCGCGGCGATCCGGGAAGTGACGCTCGAGCCATGCCACAAAAAGCTGCTCTACCGCGCCGGGCAAGCGCAGCATGATGTGTCCGGCGAAGCTCGCGCCTGCATTGGCCGCAGCCTCAAGGATCGCGGGGATCTCGTGGTCGGTCAGTCCGGGGATGACGGGGCCAATGAGCGCGCCGACAGGAATGCCGGCCTCGGCCAATGCCGCAACGGCGCGAAGCCTCTGTTGCGGCGGCGAAGTCCGTGGCTCCATTACGCGATGCAGCGCCGGGTCGAGGGTTGTGATCGAAAGGTGGACGACGACCGCGTCGTGGGCGGCCAACTCGCGCAGGTGATCGAGGTCGCGCATCACAAGGGCGTTCTTGGTGATCATGCCTACGGGGTTGCGACTGTCTGCAAGTACGGCGAGGCAACGGCGGGTAATCTCAAGCTTGCGCTCAATCGGCTGGTAGCAATCCGTCACACCGCTCATGCCGATGCTCTCGGGTCGATAATTGCGCTTCGAGAGTTCGCGTTGCAATAACTCGGGTGCGTCTTCTTTCACCAGGATCTTGGATTCAAAATCGAGCCCGGCGGACATGCCCAGAAATTCGTGCGTCGGGCGCGCGTAGCAGTACACACAACCGTGTTCACAGCCGCGGTAGGGGTTGAGCCCGACGTTGAAGCCGACGTCTGGGCTTTGGTTGCGTGTGAGGACACTCTTGCTCGCGTCCCGCAAAAATTGGGTACGCGGCCCCTTTGGCTTCGCAGTGGGAATGGGAATAGCAGTGGGAGAAGCTGGAATAGAAGTGGAGAAATCGGTGGAAGCCCTCGCAGGAGAAGATGGTCGTGCGGTCTGCTCCTCAAGCTGC
>JBLHOB010000111.1:0-7903 GCA_047619425.1 Myxococcota bacterium | reverse complement strand
CGCTCGTGGTGGTACGCACCGCCGCCGAGCTCAGCCTCGTCGAGAAGCGAATCGATCTCGGCGAGTTTTTCGAGCATCGCGGTTTTGTTTTCGGCGAATTCCGCTGTCCTGGCGTCGAGGGACGACCGGAGGGGCGGAGCGAGGAGGCTTGGCTGCATGGGGCTCGGGTTCCTTCTGTCTACCTATCTATTGATGTGATCGATAACCGGTCGCTGCCTGGGGCGATGGCGCGAGCCTGTCCCCCCGGGAATAGGCGGAGGAGGCCGATTTGAAGGGGATTAGAGTCGCGTTGACAGATGGGTAACAGGTGGGGTAACACAATGCAATTGAAATTACCGTCAAATTTGAAGCGCTGGCCGGGCCGGGTGCCTGGGCGCGCACCGCGAGGAGACCGCATTGGATGAAGTGAAGGTCGAGATTGAAAACCGGGTCATGACCATCACCCTCGCAGACGTCGCGAACCGCAATGCCCTTGGCGCGGCGGTTGTGGGCGGAGTCTTCGAAGCCCTCGAAGCCGCCAATGCCGACCCGGGAGTGCGCGCCATCGTGATGACCAACGAGGGCTCGACGTTTTGTGCCGGCGCCAACTTGAAAGAGCGCTCCGCTGCCAATACCGCGAAAGCCGAGAAGGCTGAGAAAGGCGACAAGCCCAAGAGTAAGACCACCGCGGCTTCAGGCGGTGGCGGATTCGACACCTTGTTGTTCGCGATTCAACAATCCCCCACCCCGGTGATCGGCAAGATCAAGGGACACTGCGTTGGTGGAGGCAACGGTCTCGCGGCTGCCCTCGACATCTCGATTGCAGTGGAGGACGTGAAGTTCGGTTTTACCGAAGTTCGTCTCGGCGTAGCGCCTGCAATCATTTCGGTGGTCTGCTTGCCGAAGATGCGACCGGGTGACGCCATGGAAGCATTCTTGCGCGGCAACCGTTTTTCGGCGACGCGCGCTGCCGAACTCGGCTTGATCAATCGAGCCGTCCCCGAAGACCAAATCGACGCCGCCGTAGAAGAGGTACTCGCAGACCTTCGCAAGGGCGGTCCGAATGCTCTTGGCTTCTGTAAACGCTTGGTTCACGAAGTGCCACCGATGGAACAAAAAGAAGCGTTCAAATGGACGGCGAAGATGTCGGGCGACTTGTTTAAGGGCGAAGAAGCCGCAGAGGGCATGAAGGCCTTCTTGCAGAAACGAAAACCGAAGTGGATCACCGACACCGAATAACGCAAACGGCCAAAATCCTTCGTCGCACCGGACGGTCGACGAGAACCCCCAGGAAGCCCAATGAGCGCAGACCCCCTCTACTCCCCCGAACACGAACTCTTTCGCGAGACCGTGCGGAAGTTCACCGAACAAGAACTTCGCCCCCGCGCGCGCGAGTTTGACGCCGCCGGTCGCTTTGATAAATCGCTGTTCAAAAAGATGGGCGATCTCGGCATGTTGGGCCTGCGCTACGACCCCAAGTACGGCGGGGCAGGGCTCGACTGGTCTTACTCCGCGGTGCTGTTCGAGGAGCTTGGTCGCGCGGACAATGCCGGCGTGACGATGGGCATCAGTGTCCATACCGACATGGCGACTCCGTCTCTCGCCGAGTTCGGCAGCGAGGATCTCAAGCAGATGTATCTCGCCCCCTCGATTGCGGGTGAGATGGTCTCTGCCATTGCGGTAACTGAGCCAGATGCAGGCTCGGATGTTGCTGGCGTAAAGACGCGCGCGGTACGTGACGGCGACGAGTGGGTGATCAACGGTTCGAAGACTTATATCACCAATGCTGCAACGGCGGACTGGCTGTGCTTGCTGGCCGTTACCGACCCCGCCGCGGGCTATGGCGGCTTTTCTCAAATTCTTGTGCCGACCGACACCCCCGGTTTTCGCTACGAGTTGCTCGACAAGATCGGCAACTGGGGTTCGGACACGGGGCTTTTATTTTTTGATGACATGCGCGTCCCGGTCGGCAATACGATTGGTGACATCGGTCGCGGTTTTCAACAACAGATGATGCAATTTCAAGACGAGCGTCTCGTAGCGTGTGTGAGCTCGATGGCGGCCTCGACGATGTTGTGGGAAGAGACACGCCGCTGGGCCGAAGAGCGCATTCTCTTCGGCAAGCCCCTGGCGAAGATGCAGAACACTCAGTTCAAGATGGTCGAGCTCTACACCCAGATCACCGCCGCCAAGGCGATGGTGCGCGACTGTGTTCGCCGCCGGGTTGCGGGAGAAGACGCGACGGACTTGATCACGATGGCCAAATTGTTCTGCGGCCGAGTGAGCCGGCAAGTCGCAGACGAATGTATTCAGTTTCACGGCGGCTATGGCTACATGAAGGAGAGTATGGCGGGGCGAGCTTTTGTCGACTCTCGCTTGATCAGCATCGGCGGCGGCTCGGACGAAACCATGCTCCACTATATGGCCAAGCAGTTGGGGTTTTAACGCGAGCGGACTCGGGGTGATGGGCGGTGTCGCGTTCTCCCCTGATTAATTGCGCGAAGAGATTCGCAAGATTGGATCGCGCAAAGGAGTTCTCGAAGAAGTGGTCGCTGAAACAATCGGAATTTTGGGACATGACTTGAGTAAGCGCGTCACCGCTTCGCTCTGAATTGCCCGTTAAGGAGAAAGACTCGAATGTTGCAAGAAGGTGTGGATCTACTGGCAGAGGCGAACGAACTCAACGGCTTTCTCGATACGTTGAAAGAAGAAGACTGGGATCGCCCGACGACGTTCATGGAATGGACGCCATGGGACGTGATCGCTCATCTGCATTACTTCGATCTCGTCTCAATCTCCGCATTGCAGGGTGAGGATGTCTTCGTTCCCGAACGCAAGGCATTGATGAAGGCCGTGGTGGCCGGCTCGACCAATAAGCAGATCGCAAGGGATCGTTTTGCCGGTGTCGCCGCGAGCGAGCTGCGAACGCGCTGGATCGACACCTGCAACGAATTGGCGACGCAACTCGGCGAGTCCGATCCCAAGCGGCGCTTGCCTTGGTTCGGACCCGACATGGGTGTGCGGATGTTTACGACCGCGCGCTACATGGAAACCTGGGCGCACTCACAAGAAATCTACGACCTGGTTGGTGCTGAACGCAGCTACAACGACCGTATCAAGCACATCTGCGCGATTGGCAATCGAACATTCGGCTGGACCTTCGTAAATCGCAAGATGGAAGTCCCCGGCCCGCCGCCCTTTGTCCGTTTGACCGCGCCATCTGGCGAAACCTGGGACTGGAACGAGCCCTGCGAAGATGAATGCATCACGGGCTTGGCTTCGGACTTTTGTCACGTCGTCACCCAGGGCCGCAACATTGAGGAGACCGACCTCAATGTGAAGGGCGAGATCGCAACGCTTTGGATGTCGATTGCCCAGTGCTTTGCGGGCGGCGCAATTGACCCGCCGAAGCCGGGTGTGCGAAAGGGCGAGTGCGAGCAAGTGCGAAAGAAATAGATCACTACACAGCGACGCGAACGGAGTGAGAAATAACAATGGATCTCGAATACGGCCAGCGCTACGACGACTTCAGAAACGAAGTACGCAGCTTCCTTGAAAACAACAAGCTCAAGCGACCTGCTCAGGGACTGCTCGGCGGCACTGAGGACCGCAAGGCGCTGGTCGAGTGGCTCAGCCTGCAGATCGAACACGGCTACTGGGCTCGGACCATTCCCAAAGAATACGGTGGCTACGGTGCCCAGCCCGACTTGATGGAAACCGTCATCATGGACGAAGAGTTTAACCGTGTCAGCGTGGCCCGGGGCATGTCGGCTCAGGGCCCCTCGATGCTCGTGCCCACCTTGCTCGAACACGGGACCGAAGAGCAGCGCAAGCGTTGGATCGGCCCGACGATGCGGGGCGAAGTGATGTGGTGTCAGGGGTACTCGGAGCCCGGGTCGGGCAGTGACCTTGCAAGCTTGCAGACTTCCGCGCGAGACGAAGGCAGTGATTTCGTCATCAACGGACAAAAGATCTGGACCAGCAGCGCGGACAAAAGCGAGATGATGTTCGTCCTTGTTCGCACGGAGCCCGAAGCCAAGAAGCACGCGGGGATCAGCTACCTGCTCACACCGGTCGACGTCCCGGGTCTTGAAATTCAGCCCCTGCGCACGATGTCGGGCAATCTCGGCGAGAACTCCTTTAACCAGGTCTTCTTTACCGACATGCGCGTGCCCCACGAGAACATCGTCGGCAAGCGCGGTGAAGGCTGGAAGATTGCGAACACGACCCTCAAGCACGAGCGCAGCTCTCTCAACTCAAACGGCGCCGGCAATTTGGTGCGCCTCATGAAGTTGATGAATCGCGAGACCATCAACGGCGTCTCGGCGATGGCCAACCCCGTCTTCCGCGATCGCCTAATGAAGCTGCAGGCCCGGGTCCTGACGATGAAGCATCACGGCATGCGCATGCTGACCTGCAGCTTGAAGGGCGAAGCTTCGGGCGTCGCCGGCCTCATTGTCAAGCTGCAGAACTGCCAGCTCAATTTTGATATGGCTTCCCTTGCCATCGACGTCATGGGTGAGTTGGGTGGTTTGTATGACCACACCAAGTACGAGCGCGATCGCGGCTACTGGCAGATCCAATCGTTCTTCTCCTTAGGGCTGATCATCGGCGGCGGCACAGCGCAGATCCAGAAGAACATTATTTCCGAACGAGGCTTGGGGTTGCCCCGGGAGCCGAAGCCCGCCAAGGCATAGTCGGCGGCCGCAGCTTTTCCTTCGAACTTTTCGCGACCACCAAAACGCTTCGCAACAAGGATCACCCAATGGATTTTGGACTTTCAGAAGATCAGCAGATGCTCGAAGAAACCATTCGCAGCTTTCTCGCCGAGCAAGTGCCCATGACTCGCGTGCGCGATATCCGCGACGCCTGTGAGAAGAACACCGAAGCGGGGTGCCCGAACGATCGCGACATCTGGCGCAGTCTCGCCGAATTGGGTGTGACGGGGATCGTGATCCCAGAGGCCCAGGGGGGCAGTGGGCTCGGCCTACTCGATGCTGCCCTGGTTGCCGAGGCCCTCGGCTACGCGTCGACTCCGACCCCATTTCTGACCTCGGCTGTAATGGTCCCGACCGCATTGAAGCAAGTAGGTGGCGATGCAGCGAAAGGCTGGCTTGGCCAGATTGCGGCTGGCGAAATCGCATTTGGCTTGGCGGCGACCGAGGCGTTCTCAGTGCGCGAAGAAGCAGGCGTACGCAACAACGGTGGCAAGCTTTCGGGTAAGGCCATGGTCGCCATGGATACCCTCGGTGCAGAGTTCATTCTCGTCACACTTGGCACCGACGCATTCGCGGTCGTAAAGGGCGATGCCCACGGGCTCGAGAAAACGCGACTTATCACCACGGACCTGACGCGCTGTACGGCCGAGTTGGTCTTGGATGGCGTGACTCCCGAAGCGGTCTATGAAGGTGCCGGCGATGCGATCGCGCGCATGTTCGAAGCGGGGCGCATCGTCCTCGCGGCAGACACGCTTGGCGCCTGCGAGTCGATGATCGAGCAGTCGGTTGCCTACGCAAACGAGCGCAAGCAGTTCGATCGTTTGATCGGTTCGTTTCAGGCGGTTAAGCACATGTGTGCGGAGATGATCGCCGAGCTCGAGCCGTCCCGGTCTCTACTCTGGTACGCGGCGCACAGCTTCGACGCGCTACCTGAAGAGGCGCCGTTAATGGCGCTGCACTCGCTTGCCCACATCTCGGAGATCGCACGCGAGATCGCGAGCACATCCACCCAGGTGCACGGCGGCATCGGCTGGACGGACGAACAGAATCTTCACTTTTGGTTCAAGCGCATCAGCTCAGCACGCCACATGCTCGGCGGGCCGATGTATTTGCGCGAGTGTGCGGCGCAGCTCCAGGGTCTTGCTGAGGCGTCGTAGCGAAGACACGATCTTGAATTTGATTGGGCCGAGACACATCGGTTTGACCGCCAAAACTTTATAAGGAGAGCCCCGTGAATACAAAGCTTGCTAAGGATATGGGGCTCGAGTTTCCAATATTTGCATTTACTCACTGCCGTGACGTTGCGGCAGAAGTGTCGAAGGCCGGTGGCCTGGGGGTGCTCGGGGTAGCGGGGCACTCGCTCGAGAATCTGCGCGCCGAGCTTGAGTGGATCGAAAGCGAAGTGGGCGACAAGCCGTACGGTGTCGACCTCCTCTTGCCCTCAAAATTTGTCGGAAGCGATAGCGGCGGTGAGGGGGGCGCGAAGCTCGATGCGCACATCCCCGAAGGCCATCGCAAGTTTTTGGACAAGCTGCTCGAAGATCACAACGTACCGGCTCTGCCTGCTGACGCGCGAGTCAGCCCCGAGTTCAGCGTCGGTTATGAGCAACAGCGCGAAGTCATCGAGCTGGTTTTTGAATTCAACATCAGCCTCATCGCAAGTGCCTTGGGGCCGCCGCCTCAGTGGATGATCGATCGTGCGCGAGAGAAGGGCGTGAAGGTGGCGGCGTTGGCGGGCACAGTCGAGCATGCGCGCCGGCATGTTGAAGCCGGTGTCGATATCGTTGTCGCGCAGGGGTACGAAGCGGGCGGCCATACCGGAGAAGTCTCGACTCTGGTGTTGGTGCCCGAAGTGGTTGACGCCGTTGCGCCGATCCCGGTGCTGGCCGCCGGGGGGATTGGCAATGGTCGGCAGCTGACCGCCGGCCTGGCACTCGGTGCGCAGGGCGTTTGGACGGGCAGTGTTTGGCTCACCACCGAAGAGGCCGAGACTCACCCCGTCGTGAAAGAGAAGTTCTTGCAGGCGAGTTCAAGCGACACCGTTCGCAGTCGCTCTCAGACCGGCAAGCCTGCGCGTCAACTTCGCAGTGCTTGGACCGACGCCTGGGACGACCCCCAAAACCCCGACCCGCTCCCGATGCCCCTGCAGCCGCGTCTAATTCGGGAGGCTCAGGCACGGATCAATCGCTCTTCACACAAAAATCCGGGCGCGCGAGAGCTTTCAAACTATTTTGTCGGGCAAGTGGTGGGTTCGCTCAACCACGTGAAAAGTGTCCGCAGCGTAATGGAAGAGTTTGCGATGGAATACGCGGACACAATGGCGCGCCTCGACCGCTGGGCAGACAACGACTAGCGAAGTACGTTTAGAAACCGCGCGCAGACAGAAAATAACCTTGAACGGAGACGGATCATGGACATCCAAGGCAAGGCAGCGATCGTAACGGGATCAGGCACCGGTGTTGGGCGGGCGACGGCACTACGTCTCGCGGCAGGCGGTTGCTCGGTATTGGTCAACTACAGTCGCTCTCAAGATGCGGCCGAAGCCGTTGCCGCTGAAGTCGAAGCACTTGGAGTAAAGGCATTGGCCTTCAAGGCGGATGTCTCTCAAGACGACCAGTGTCGGGCCATGGTGCGCGAGGCAGAGCGCGCCTTCGGGCAACTCGATGTCCTCGTGAACAATGCCGGGACGACCAAGTTTATCCCCCACGCAAACCTCGAAGACGTCCAGAGCGAAGACTGGGCGAATATCATGAGCGTCAACTTGGTTGGCCCTTTTCAATGTGCACGCGCGGCGGCGGAACTGCTGCGGGCGGGCGACGGCGGCGAGATCGTCATGACGTCGAGCGTTGCTGGGCTCGCAGGCTTCGGTAGCTCTATTCCCTACTGCGCTTCAAAGGCAGCCCTAAACAACCTTACGGTGACTCTCGCTCGCGTGCTTGGCCCCCAGATCCGCGTCAACGGCGTTGCTCCGGGCTTTATCGATGGTGAGTGGTTGCAGCAAGGCCTGGGTGACGCATACGAGACCGTCAAAGCTGCGATGGAAGCAAAATCGCCCCTTGGCAAAGTGACGACTTCTGACGACATCGCCGCGGGAATTTTGGCCATCATCACCGGTCCCGACTTGGTGACGGGGCACGTGCTGCCGATTGAAGGTGGGATGTTGATCGGCGGATAGTTCGAACGAGTAGATGGCGCTTCGCGCGCCG
>JBLHOB010000110.1:0-7948 GCA_047619425.1 Myxococcota bacterium | reverse complement strand
TTGATGGAAGACAGCGAGGGCGTGAAGGTCGACGCCGCTGGGCCATCGGACGCGGTTCGTGTCCTGGGCCTCTCTGCCGTACCCGAACTGGGCGCAACGCTTGACGTCGTCAAGAACGAGCGCGCCGCAAAGAGCATCATCCAGCATCGCCTCGACCAGAAGCGTGGGGGGCCGAAGACTGCCAAGCCTCGCATGAGCCTCGAAGAGTTCTACGCGAAGGCTGATGCAGCAGAAGTCAAAGACCTCAAGATAGTTTTGAAGGCCGACGTTGCCGGTACTAAGGAAGCGGCCTGCCAAGCTGTCGAAGAGCTTTCGACGGATGCGGTCAAGGTGACGATTCTTACATCCGGTGTTGGTGGTATTACCGAGAACGACGTGATGCTTGCCTCGGCAAGTAACGGCATCGTGGTTGGTTTCAATGTACGGCCCGACACCGCGGCACTGCGCGCGGCCGATCGCGCCGGCGTTGAGATCCGCAACTACTCCATCATCATGAACCTCATTGACGACGTGCGCAGCGCCATGGCAGGGCTGCTACCGCCGACGATCAAGGAAGTGATGCTGGGCCGCGCCGAAGTTCGCGAGACGTTTGTCATCCCGAAGGTTGGCACGATTGCCGGCTCGCATGTCAACGATGGCCGAATTAAGCGGAACGCCAAGTGCCGGTTGCTGCGCGACAGCGTGCAAGTCTTTGCCGGTACAATCGTTTCACTGCGAAGATTCAAGGACGACGCCGCCGAAGTCGGCAAAGACTACGAGTGCGGTATTGGAATTGGCGGTTACAACGACGTCAAGGTCGGCGATGTCATCGAGGCTTACGAGCTCGAGGAGGAGCCGGCGACTCTCTAACACGCGGCCGCCTGAGTAGTCAGTCGACACTAGGCAGCGCGTGGGGGTAGGCATGGTCGTTGGTGCAGCACTCGTTGAACTTCACGTACACGGCTCTCAATCGTTAAAACAGAAACGGGGCGTTGTTCGCTCTATCCAGCAACGCTTGCGCAATCAGTTCAATATCTCTGTCTCCGAAGTAGGTGGGCAAGGGACGTGGCAAAGAGCGGTGCTAGGGATGACCGCTGCGGGGGCTGAGGCCCCACCAGTCAAAAAGGTGCTCGAGCGAGCAATTGCATTCGTCGAAGAGCTGCACACAGCCGACGTTATCGACTCTGACCTTGAGTTGATGATCCTTCCGCACGAAGCATCCGCCCACAGTGACATACCAGAAGACGAATGGGACGCCGAGTTTGGTTCTCTGCAGTCGCAGGACCTCGACTCACCTGCAGACGGCGAAGACCGAGACGAAACACAAGAAAACGACCGGCTGAACAACGGCCAGGATTAAGACATGACACTCCGCACAGAACGCATATCCCACCAGCTACGAGAAGAAATTGTCCGCTCAATCCGCGACGACGTTTCGGACGTGCGCGTAAAAGCGATTTCAGTTTTGAACGTCGATGTTGCACCCGACTTGAGCAACGCGGTCGTGTACTGGAGTTTGTTCGAGAAAGACGGCGACCCCGACAAAGAGCAGGTTGAGCAAATCACCAAAGGGCTTGCCTCTGCTGCGGGGTTTATGCGCAACAAAATCGCAAAGCGATTAGACCTGCGACGTACTCCGGCGCTGCGATTTCGGTACGACGCGTCCCTGCGGATGGCGGGGGAAACCATGGAACTGTTACAGGCGATCAAGCATGGCGAAGAGACGGAATAGACGCTCACGAGCAGAGAAGCCCGGCAAGGCCGGCTTCCTGATCGTCGACAAGCCGGCAGGGCAAACCAGCCACGACGTTGTCGACGCAGCGCGCAAATGGTTGGGCACTCGACGCGTCGGCCACATGGGCACCCTCGACCCCCAGGCGACTGGCGTGTTGCCGCTTGCCGTGCGCGAAGCCACGAAGCTGATCTCCTTTGTCACGAAAGACACCAAAAGCTATATCGGCACCGTGCGCTTTGGCATCGAGACCGACACGCTGGACGCACAAGGTGAAGTGACGAAGCGCTTCGAAGGCGAACGCCTGCCGACCGAAGCCGAAGTCGAAGCGTCCCTCGAAGGTTTTCGTGGCGAGATTCAGCAAGTGCCGCCGATGTACAGCGCCGTCAAACAGAACGGCGTGCCGCTCCATCGCCTAGCCCGGCGCGGCGAAGAAGTAGAGCGCGAAGCCAAGACGGTTACGATTTTCCGCCTCGACCTCACGCGGTTTGAAGAAGGACTCGCAGAGATTCGAGTCGACTGTTCGACCGGGACCTACGTCCGAGTGATTGCCTCTGAGATTGGTGAAGCCCTTGGCTGCGGCGCGCATCTCGAGAGCCTTCGTCGGATGACGAGTGGCCCCTTCGACATCACCCAGGCCACTTCGTTTGACCAGTTGACAGAAGAAGCCCGCGACAACGTCATCGAGAAGCGGGTGATTTCTCCTGCAGACGCGATGGGTTTACCGGTTCTCGAGCTCTCGGACGACAGCACCGATCGCGTGCGACATGGAGCCGATATCTCACCGGGCGCCCGACTTAAGATGTCCCCAGGGGAAAGGGTGGTAGCGCTCGATTCCGAGGGCGGCTTGGTCGGGCTACTCGAATTCCGGGCCGATCGCAGGCTCTGGCCGCTGAAGGTATTCGGGGCAGAGGCCGGCTGAGAAAACGTTGTTTCCCAAGGAGTTGCGGGCAGGGTGGCGTTCTGCCAGACTCCGCCCACTTGATACCCGCCAGGGTATCGAGCCCAAGACGGTTCACTTGATCGTCGCAGCGCGTATGCACGACTCGAACCACACTCACTGTTTTCCTGAGTGATCCCGAACGGATGCGATTCCCCAACCCGGGCGCGCGTTTTCGGCTTCAACCAGAAGTGCTCAGAACAACATCATTGAAATAGTCCACATCAACGTCGCGCCAGGCCGCGACTGAAGGGGTAGTAAGTTGATCTCCGGCGAAGTTAAGAAAGAAGTTATCAACGAATTTAAACGTGCCGATGGCGACAGCGGCTCATCCGAAGTGCAGATTGCATTGCTCACGCGACGCATCGCTGACCTCTCAGGTCACTTCAAAGACCATGTGAAAGACCATCATTCCCGACGTGGCTTGCTGAAGATCGTAAGTCAGCGCCGTCGGTTGCTCGACTTTCTCAAGCGCGATGATATTGAGCGCTATGCAGCGCTCATCGGAAAGCTCGGTCTTCGACGATAGTGCGTAGTTTGTGCCAGTCGAGCGCCCGAAGGTTGAGCGCTCGCAAGTAGTAAGTAGCTAGATAGATAGAAGCTCGTTGTACGAAAGCACCAAGCACCAAAGCAACACCTGTAAACGTTGCGTCGGTAAAGCGGCGCGTTTTGCCTCCGAGTGGGGGCAATGAACAAAGAACCACCCTGTACCAAAACATTGGGCGCCGTGGGGGGTGTGCCGTGTTAGGTGTGGGACTCGGTTATATACGAATGCGAAGCAGCACTTTTGCTTCTGACCTGTTCGCATATAAGTGATCCCGCATTTGATACGAACTCTCCTCCCTAGCCAGTGAGCACGTTGGCCTAAAAAGCGAACGGCCATGCTGCGCCCACTTTCAAAGCAAGCTCCTTTCTTGGAGTTTGCGAGGAGAAGTAACTTCAATGCCTAGTTGGTTTGAACCTACAACCGTAACTATGGATCTCGGCGGACGACCGCTGACGATCGAAACGGGTCGCGTGGCGAAGCAAGCCGCCGGTTCCGTACTCGTCTCCCAGGGAGACACGGTTGTTCTCGTAACAACCGTCCATTCAAAGCCGCGCGCCGGCATCGACTTTTTCCCGCTGACGGTAGACGTCGTCGAGAAGTTCGCAGCTGCGGGCAAGATCCCCGGCGGCTTCTTCAAGCGCGAAGGTCGTCTCTCGGACCGCGAAGTCTTGAACTCGCGCTTCATCGATCGCGCGATTCGCCCTCTGTTCACAGACGGCTACAACGACGACACGATGGTTACCGCAACCGTCCTTTCGGCTGACCCGGAATGCCCCGTCGACATCCTCGCCTTCATCGGCGCGTCGGCAGCACTCAGCATCTCTGAGCTTCCTTTCCTCGGCCCCATCGCTGCAGTGCGCGTTGCTCGTATCGATGGTGAGTTGACGATCAACCCCACGCCCGAAGCACTCGAGAACAGCGACATTGAGTTCATCGTCGCTGGTCATCGCGGTTCGATCGTGATGGTTGAAGGTGGTGCTGACCAGGTTCCGGAAGACGAAGTTCTTGCGGCACTGAAGTTCGGTCACGAAGCACTGCTCCCGGTCATCGACATGATCGAAGATCTCAAGAGCAAGGTTGGCGTTGAGAAGATTGTCCCGCCGGAAGCGGAAGACAACTCTGAGCTCTGGACCGAGATCCGCAACAAGTGCGAAAGCCGTTTGGCCGACGCCTACCAGATCAAAGAGAAGTTCGCGCGAGCCAAGGGCGTGAAGGTCATTGAGCGTGAAGTTGTCGCCGAGTACGTCAAGGATTACACCAACGCGCCGATCGAAGTGAAGACGCTTGGTGATTTCGAAAACCGCAGCAACGGGCTCAAAAAGCTGACTCGCACCGTCAAGGACATCCTTCACGATCTCGGTGCAGAGATTGTTCGCGAGCGCGTGATGGCGAGCAACCAGCGCATTGATGGTCGTGGCCCCGCAGACATCCGCCAGATTTCGTCGGACGTCCGCGTCGTACCGCGCCCGCACGGTGTTGCACTGTTTACTCGCGGCGAGACACAGGCCATGGTCACCACGACCTTGGGCAGTGGCTTCGACGAGCAGACGATTGACGGCATGGGTGGCCGCTTCAAGAAGACCTTCATGCTGCACTACAACTTTCCGGCATTCTCCGTGGGCGAAGCGCGACCGTTGCGCGGCCCCGGACGACGTGAAGTTGGCCACGGCACTTTGGCCGAGCGCGCGCTCAAGAGCGTGTTGCCCGACCACGATGAGTTCCCCTACACGATCCGCGTGGTCTCTGAGACGCTCGAATCAAACGGTTCTTCTTCGATGGCCGCGGTTTGTGGTTCGACCCTTTCCATGCTTGACGCAGGTGTGCCGCTGAAGAACCCGGTCGCGGGTATCGCGATGGGTTTGATCACCGACGGTGATCGCACGGTGGTTCTTTCCGACATTCTCGGAGACGAAGATCACCTCGGCGACATGGACTTCAAGGTGGCGGGCTCGAGCGAGGGCATCACTGCGCTGCAGATGGACATCAAGGTCAAGGAGATCAACTGGGACATTCTCGAGAAGGCTCTTGCCCAGGCTCGCGAAGGTCGGTTGCACATTCTCGACTGCATGAACAAGGACACGGAGTCAGAGCTTCACGGCCTGAAGCCCCGCGGCGAGTTGCATGAGCATGCACCGCGTCTCGAGGTTCTCTTCGTGAAGCCCGACCGCATCCGGGACATCATTGGCCCGGGCGGCAAGGTGATCCGCGCTATTCAGGAAACGACCGGAGCAAAGATCGATGTTGACGATTCGGGCCGCTGCTCGGTCTTCGGCCCCAACGCCGAAGCCGTCAAGGTTGCGATGTCGATGGTGGAAGAGCTCACTCAGGAAGCTGAGATCGGGCGCATCTACCTTGCAAAGGTAAAGCGCATTGCAGACTTCGGCGCATTCGCCGAGATCTTCCCGGGCACCGATGGCTTGATTCACATCAGCCACTTGGCAGCCGGGCGCGTAGACAAAGTCACCGACGTTCTGAACGAAGGCGACGAAGTCATGGCGAAGTGCATCGACATCGATCCGGCAGGCCGGATCCGTCTCTCACGCAAGGAAGCACTACTCGAACTCGGCGCACGAGAAGAGTAGGGCGAGCCTGGTGAAGGATGATTCGCAACGTGGTGTCTACGTCAATCGAGATGTAGCCCCGACTGCGAATGATTCGAACGCATCAAGTGCATCAACTAGTAAGCGAACGGCCGACGAGCAATCGTCGGCCGTTCGTGTTTTGATCGTCCGATTGCCCCACGGCGAAGGCCTGGCCGCACCCAAGGTCGCGACCCCAGGCTCTGCCGGCGCCGACTTGGCTGCCGCCGTCGTTAGCGAACTCACCTTGGCCCCCGGCCAACGTGAAGCGGTACCCACCGGTTTTTCAATCGCGATCCCGCTTGGCTTTGAAGGCCAAGTGCGCGCACGTAGTGGCCTTGCCTTGCGCAATGGCATCGTGGTCCCCAACGCACCCGGCACCATTGATGCCGACTATCGCGGCGAGCTGAAGGTGTTGTTGATGAACGCCGGCAGCGAGCCCTTCGTGATCAAACGCGGCGATCGCATTGCCCAATTGGTCATCGCCCCCGTCGTGCAGGCCCTGTTCGACGAAGTTGAGAGCCTCGACGAAACCGAACGCGGCGAAGGTGGCTTCGGGCACACGGGCCGCAAATCGTAAGGCCGCAATAGAGGTTGATGATAAGAGGGCGGCGAAAGGGGTGTCTAGAGCGGTACGTTCTAGCGCAATGGCGGGAGCCGACAGCCAGAGTCGTCCAACCGGGAGAGATCGATGAGCGAAGCAGAGCCCACCGAAGCAACCGAGCCCATCCACCCACGGCCCGCGACCCCCGTACCCGAAAAGAAGAAAAGCCCAACCAGCGAGTTGGCGTTGCGTATTGTTTCTTCGGCGGTGTTGATCCCGCTGGTGCTCTACGTCATCTACCTGGGCGGCTGGATCTACCTCGGCTTGGTGACCGCCTTTATCTTGATCGCCCTGCGCGAGTTCTACGGCTTGATCGAAGGCAAGGGGGCCGAACCTTTGGTTGGCCTCGGCCTGGGATTTGGCTTTGCCGTGGTGCTGGTCTCCTATTGGGGCACCGAGTACCACACGACGTTGTTGTTGACCGCATCTCTGTTGGTCTTCTTGATCGCGCAGCTGCGCAAGGCGGAGATCACTGAGGCACTGGCGAGTATCTCGGGGACATTTTTTGGTGTCTTCTACATCGGATGGTTGTTGTCGCACGCCGTCACGCTGCGCTTCTTCTATGACAAGATGGTCGCACGCTACGACGTCTTTGATGTCGAGCTACTCGGATTGGTTGCCAACTCGGGTGCGTTCTTTATGACGTACACGCTGGCGGTTGTGGTTGCGTGCGATGCGGGCGCTTACTTCGCAGGCCGCGCGTTCGGCAAACGGAAGCTCGCGCCGCGCATCTCACCCAATAAGAGCATCGAAGGTGCAGCGGGAGGCATCCTCGCAGGCATTGCCGCCGCAGCACTTTGCAAGTTGGTCTACGGCTACTTCGCACCCGAGCTAAGCCAAGCATTCCCCTGGACGCTGGTAATTGGCTTTGCGCCGATCCTCTGTGTCGTGGGCATCGTCGGAGACTTGGTCGAGTCGCTGCTCAAGCGCGACGCGGAAGTGAAGGACACCGGGGCATTGCTACCCGGGATGGGTGGTGTGCTCGACCGCATTGACGCGCCGCTGCTCGCGATCCCGGTGATGTACTACATGCTACTGGCTTGGGTTGATTTTAAGATCGGGTAGGGTGGTTCGCCAAAGCGAGCGGCCACTGGCCCCCGAACCGAAGGGAGACACGCGTGCCAATGATCCAGCATATTCGCAAAGCGCGATTTGAGGATGCCGATGCGATTGCAGCCGTGCGTCGCGACGCGATCATAGGCATTGCGCCTGAATACGATGATGCTGGCGCGAGCCGTTGGGCCAACTCGGCCCCGGCGAGTTATGCAATTGACGCGATCGGTACGAATGACGTGTTCGTAGTGGAGAGTGAATCGGGCATCGTGGGTTGGGTTGCTTTTTGTGCGAATAAGGTCGAGAACCTCTACGTACGGAAGAGCGCGGGTAGGTCTCGGGTGGGCACGATACTGATGGCGCGCGCCGAAGCGGTGATCGCGGCGAGCCATGCCAGCGAAGTGGTATTGGATGCCAGTCCGAACGCAGTCGCCTTCTACCGGAAGCTCGGCTACTTCGTGGTTGCCGGCCCTAAGGCCGATGCGTCGCTGCCCATGGCAAAGCCGATTGTGCG
>JBLHOB010000109.1:0-7958 GCA_047619425.1 Myxococcota bacterium | reverse complement strand
GGGAGCGCGCAGCATGCTCCAAGCCATCTTGGTTACGATTTGGGGCGTACGCCTCGGCGGCTACTTGCTTCGCCGCAATTGGGGCCACGCGGAGGACTATCGCTATGCCGCGATGCGCCGCCGCGTAGGCCCGTCCTACACCTACAAATCGATCTACATGGTCTTCGGGCTGCAGGGCGTTTTGATTCTCGCGGTTTCACTGCCGGTGGTCGCGATGCAGAGCTTCCCAAGCGTTGCGCCCCTTGGCGTGCTCGACGCCGTCGCGGCGGTAATGTTCGCAATCGGCTTCTACTTCGAAGCCGCCGGCGACCAACAGCTCACCGCCTTCAAGGCCAACCCCGACAACGAAGGCAAAGTCCTCGACACGGGCGTTTGGGCCTGGACCCGCCACCCCAATTACTTCGGCGATGCCCTGCAGTGGTGGGCTTTCGGGTTAATGGCCCTATCGGTCCCCGGTGCGGCGTGGGTCTTGATCGGCCCGGCCATCATGACCTTTATGCTGCTGCGCGTCTCGGGCGTGCGTTTGCTCGAGCGCGGCCTGCGCAAGCGAAAGGCCGGCTACGGAGACTACTCCGAGCGCGTGCCATCCTTCATCCCGCGACCGCCGCGAAGCTAAATCCCCAGCAAGTCCGCCAACGCCTCGCGGTGATGGGTTGCGTCGCCGAATAGCAAATCACTCGCCTTGGCGCGCTTGAAGTAAAGATGCGCGGGGTGCTCCCAGGTAAAGCCCATACCGCCATGAATTTGGATGTTCTCGGCTGCGGCGTGGAAGTAGGCCTCGGAACAAAACGCTTTGGCGAGATGCGCTGCCTCCGCGAGCTCTCCCCAGCCTTCGTTGCTCTCGAGACAATCAGCTGCCAGAAAACAAGCGTTGTACGCGGCGCTCTTGGCAAACTCGACATCCACCAGCATGTCCGCACATTTGTGCTTAATCGCCTGATACGAGCCAATAGGACGCCCGAACTGCAAGCGCGTCTTTGCGTAGTCGACCGCGGTGTCGAGGCACCACTGGGCACCGCCGACCTGCTCGGCCGACAACGCCGCAAGGGTCAGACTCATCGCGTGCTCAAGGCCTTCAGTTTGGTCGCCCTCGCTGATCTTCCGCGCCGGTGTGCTGGCAAACGAAAGGGTCGCGAGCTTGCGCGTGAGATCGAGCGCCGGAATCGACTCGCTGGTGAGGCCCGCCGCGTCTTGCGCAACTTCGAACAACTCAAGACCGACACTCGTGCGCGCAACGACGAGCACGATGTTCGCCGTGTGCCCGTCGAGCACCCAGTACTTCGTGCCATCGAGTACCCAGCCAGCATCTTTTTCTTGAGCTGACATACCGACGCTGTTGATGTCCCAACGCCCATTGGTGTCCGCGTAGGCGAGCGTCGCGATTGACGTCCCCGCTGCGATACCCGGCAGGATGTCTTTCTGAGCGGATGCGCTCGCACACTGCAACAAGGCGCTGGTTGCCATCACGGCCGTGGACAAGTAGGGGGCGCACAACAAAGCCCGTCCCATTTCTTCGGCGACAATACAAAGCTCGACATAGCCAAAGCCCGCGCCGCCGTGCTCTTCGGGGACGATCAAACCCGCGAGGCCAACTTGCTCGGCCATTTTCTGCCACACGTCGCTGTCCCAGCCGCGCTCGCTGGCCATTTGGCTGCGAACCGCTTGCTCGTCAGATTGGTCGGCAAGAAACTGACGCACAGTGGCCCGGAGTTCTTCGTGCTCATCGGTAAAGGTGTTCATTAAAAATCCTTCGTTCGCGGGTGAGACGCGTATTCGCGTCAATCACTCTGTTCCAAATCGTGAGAATGTTGGTGAAGGCACAGGCTCGACTCAGCTGCGCGGGACATCCTTCCATGCGATGTTCTTGTCCACTCGGGGTTCTCCCGGCAGTCCCAAGACGCGCTCGCCGAGGATGTTGCGCATGATCTCCGAGGTGCCGCCTTCGATGGAGTTGGCCCGGGAGCGCAGGAAGTTGTACTTCGCACGTCCTTCGACACTATCGGCCCCACCGACTTCTTGACGCAGTTCGTACCCCGCTTCGAAGGCCAAAGCGTTTGCGCCCATCACGTCGACGGCTGTCTCCCACATGCGTTTTTGGCTCTCTGCCTGGAAGAGCTTGGCCACCGAACCCTCGGGCCCCGGGTTGCCGATTTTTTGGGCCGCTGAAGCACGCTGCGTGGTAAGACGCAGCAACTCGGCATCAATGTAGTCACGGGTAACGCGGTCGCGGAGCACGGCCTCTTGCCCCTTGCTCATCGCACCGGCGTCGCGCGTTTGCCACAACTTCAACAACTGCGCGATGGCGCCGCCGCCTTTGCGTTTTGAGCCGCCGCCGCCGATGGCGACCCGCTCGTTCATCAATGTGGTGATGGCGACCCGCCAACCCTGTCCTTCCTTCCCAAGCATCTGTGAATGCGGGATGCGGACATCATTGAAGAAGACTTCGTTGAACTCGGCTTCCGCTGTGATCTGATACAGCGGACGAACTTCGACGCCGGGGCTTTCCATGTCCACGATGAAGTACGAAAGACCGTCGTGCTTTGCGACATCGGGGTTGGTGCGTGCGACCAGCATGCCCCACTTCGACAAATGAGCGACCGTGGTCCAAACCTTCTGCCCGTTGACGACCCACTCGTCACCGTCGCGTACTGCACGCGTTGAAAGACCCGCGACGTCCGACCCGGCGCTGGGCTCGCTGAACATCTGACACCAGATGTCTTCGCCGCTGAAGATGCGAGGAAGCAAGCGCTTCTTGGTCTCTTCGTCCGCGTAGGTATTCACAACGGGCGCCCCCATCCCAATACCAATGATGCTCGCGGGTGGGGTGTCGTGGACAATCTTTGAGTGCTGCAAAATTTCGTCGCGCACGGTGTAGTTCATCTTAGGACTGAGCCCCAAGCCACCAAAGCCTTCGGGAAAGTGAACCCATGCCAAGCCGTGATCGTATTGAGCACGGCGAAACGTTACGGCGTCGTCGCGTTCGGGGTGGACCACTTCGAGCAGTGCCCGGGTGCGGGCGCGCAGCTCCGTTTCATCGATCACTTTGTCAGTGCTGGATGCGTCGCTCATCAGGTTCTCTCCTTCAAAATCGTGCATGGCTTGAGGCCGGAGCGTGCGCCGAACGGAGTTCAAGGCAGACAACGCACTGGGGGGCACACTCTAGCAGTCAGGCGCAAGACCTCTCCGAGTCCGAACTCCAAAATTCGCTCGCATTTGTATCAAGCGACGAAGCAAAACGCGGGAATGCGCTGCTGCTTATGGCGACGTGCTCGCCGAGGGCGCCACTTCGCCTGTGGGCATCTCGCTCGCGGGCGGAGCACCGGGGGTATCAACCGAAAGGCCAGCCTGTTGGTCTTGCTGCAACAGATCGAGCATGTGCGCCTTGTGGGGTGTCATGTGCTCTTCGTCTGAGAAGCTATTGAGATCGTAGGGGTGTGTCCAATAGCTGCTCGTGGCGTCGCGCATCCGCAACCTGTCGGGGTATTCGCTGTCCAAGAAGAGATAGCCACGCAAGTTACGCAGCTCGTAAGGACCGGGCACGCCGAGATCTCGCAGCAACAAACCAAAGAACTCAAGATCCACCCACTGCTTGCCCGCGATCAATTCACCTTTGAAGTCGGCGAACGCCAGGGGGATCCCGTCGCTACTAAATAGATTCGCGTCGAAGCGATAGAAGCCCGGTTCAAAGACTTGAACCGCGGCCTCAACGACTAGGCTGCCGTTTGCAGGGCCATCGCGGTACTCGCCCAGAAAGCGCGCGGGTATCGCATTCGCGGGCGTTGTGAAAATTCGAAGTGCCGCCTCTTGTCGCTTGCCTGGTTCGTACTCGAACTCGACCATTAGGCGTATTGGCCCGTGATGCTCGGCAAACGTTTCCGCGAGTTCGAGCGCGCTCGTGTGATGGTCATCGTTCTTTTCAAAATCGAGCGCGACCGGCTCCCCCATGTCCCCACTGCCACCCTCGGCAACCGCACGGGCACTCTTGATTGTGACGGGGACAACCTCACCTCTTCGGCGGACGGTCAGGGTCGATGTAACGACGCCGTCACCTGCGTAGTAGTAGAAATCGGCGTCAAACAAATAGTTGATCGCACCAATGCCATCGCGCCCCGCTGTGTCTTCGATTGGGCGAAAGGACTCATAGCGACGATTGGGCTCGAGTTGATCAACGGCCTCTGGGTGGAGAGCACCCGAGCGCGGCGAGTAACGCGTGCGCTTCTTGAAGTCGGCGATGGGATCGATGACGACATGACCGTCGGGCGGCAGCGTTGCGACTGCGCGCGCCACGGGTGTCCCTGCAGATGGCGGCGCATCATCAGCCGCGACAGCAACCGCTGGCGACGACTCCGATTGATACGGAGCCGCCACCGGCCGTTGTAGCCATACGTAAACCAGGACTAGGCCAACTAAGGCAGCCGAAAGCAACGCAACCAAGCGCCTGCGCGATCCGCTGCGGGTGCGTTCGTTTGGGCTTTCATCCCGGCCATCGCTCACTACCAGCCCATGTTGCTGATGAACTTGGTCTTCATTGCGTAGTGATCGTTGTTGTATCCGCTGCAGGTCCAGGCCGCGACGTGATTCGTAAACTTCGGGGCCTTGCACATGCTGCTCGTACTGGTGGTGCTCGTCACAGAGCCAGCGGAGTGATAAGCAACCGCGCCATCATCTTCGCCGGGTAGCAACCACGACGAGTACCACCAACCGTCATGGCCGCCGATGCGATACGTGGTATTGCCGTTGGTGTCATTGTGGTTGTAGGCGTTTCGCACTTCACTCGTACCGAGATGGCCCGAATAGTCACAGGGTCCAAAGATGTCGGCGAGGAAGTTGCCCGAAATCTCACTGCCACCCCCGGCGCCTGCGGACGTCCCGATCCAGGCTAGGTTCCAATCGGTCGACTCATTGGCGAGGCGGTGGCCAATGACTGCATCGCCGCCGCTGTAGTTCAGCACGTAACAAAGGTTCGACCCGGTGCAGCACTCGTCGAGATAGATGCCCGCCGTGTGACTCGCATCGGAAAGACCACTGTGGTTGGTCTGCACGGCTTTAACATCGATACTCGTGTAGCCGCTCTTGTTTGCGAGTTGATCGTTCCAACCCTGTGAGCACATGCCGCCCACGTGCAAGATGTAGCGTCCGCCGGAGTTTGGCGAACAACCCGTGACTCCCTCGCACACAGGAGCGTAGTCCGAGCAGCAGTCGCCATACGTCGCACACGCTGCATCGCAGTAGCAGCTATTGGCGTTGTTGCCGCCGCCGGATCCGCCGCATGAATTGACGCAAGTCCCCGCGTCGTCCCCACCGACACCCGCCGTCGCCGGACCTGCCAAAAGTACAAAGCACAAAACAATGAAGAGCCGTCCCATCCAAGTTCGCATCGCGTTACCCCTTCGCATTTGATCTTGCATTAATTCCTACTCGTCGAAACGTGCTCGGCTGACTTTGCGCTCACTCCAGATTTCAAGTCTCTTGCACACGTCGTGACTTCACGTTGCTGTTCACTCAAGCCGTATTGCAGCCAGACAAACGTACGCCGCGACGAACAAGCTCGTCAAGAAATTTCATTGCAACTACAAAGGTTTATGAATTTATCTGCGACTTGAAGTCATGACGATCGCTGGGTCGATCTTCGCTCGGCAAAGGATGCGCCCGATTTCCCTTATGAGAAACTCAGTTGGCGCGCGGGCAGTGCCTCTGTGCCACGTCGGCCAGCACTTCGTCCGCGGGGCGACTACCACACAGGCTCAGTTCAGATGCATGCCGGCCCGCTGCGTCGAGTTGCCTAGCTCCCAACACAAGGGTGCCTTCACCTCGCGAGGCGCCGGTACGCACGAGCCCATAGTCCGAATGAAAGAAGCCATACTCCGGCCCCCCGGAGCCATTCGCCCAGGCGCGCACTGCGTCGGTCGTCGACTGCTTGAACTCGAACTCACCTGCGCCGTTCGCGTCGACCCAACGCAACACTCGAGCGGGCCGCGGCTCGCCAGCCACTCCCTTCCCCCACCAGACCTGAAAGACGCTGGCACCTGCAACGGCCGCTCCGCTTGTCTGATCGACCACTTGGCCTCGCTGCCCTTCGAGCGCAACCCCCTTGTTTCCGCCGGGTGCACAACCCGTGATCTGGAGAAGCAGAAGACAAGTCGACACCACAATAAGTTTAGTTGGCACGTTGTTTGAACGGCTTCGTGTCATCGCTTGTCTCCCCTTTCAAGGCTGCCGTACTTGTCACGACACACGCTGAGGCCTTGAACGTATGCGATCACGACCCAGCTCAGCAAGCTGCCTTCGGCGCATCTAGACTGCCCCGACGAATAATCGCCTCAATCCGACGTGAGAGCACGCCCGCGGTATTGTCTGGCTTCACCTTGGAGGGGGCATGGGTCACGTGGGACGCGTAGCAGGTAAAGTCGCAATCGTTACGGGAGCAGCACAGGGGCTCGGCGAAGCCGACGCACGCATGCTCGCCGCCGAAGGCGCAACGGTCGTGATGACCGACATCAATTGCGAAATGGGCTCGCAGGTCGCCGACGAAATAGGAGCCGAGTTCTTCGAGCAAGATGTTTCCCAAGAAGAGACATGGCCGGCATTGATCGACGGCGTGATGGAGCGCCACGGCCACCTCGACATCCTAGTCAACAATGCTGGGATCGCGATCATTGCCGACATTGAGAAGACCACCACAGACATCTGGCGGCGCACGCTCGCGGTGCACCTCGACGGCACTTTCTTCGGTTGTCACTATGCGTTGCCTGTCATGAAACAAAGTGGCGGCGGCTCGATCATCAACATGTCTTCCACGGCGGCGCTCGTCGGGATTGGGCCCTATTTTGCCTACTCGGCCGCCAAGGGAGGCATTCGATCGCTGACCAAGTCCGTCGCCATCCATTGCCGCGGCAAGAAGAACGGCGTGCGCTGCAACTCGGTACACCCGGGTAGCATCGACACTCCGATGGTCGAAGCAGCGCTGTCTGGCTTGCAGGACATCAACCTCAAACCCGGCCCGAATCGCGAAGCCACCCGGGTCGCCATCGGTCTCGGCGAGCCCAAGGACGTCGCCCACATGGTGCTGTTTCTCGCCTCGGACGAGTCAAAGCACGTAAACGGCGCCGAGATGGTTGTGGACAACGGCGACACGGTCATCTGAAAGCCAATCGCAGCACAACACCAAACATCCGGAGTGACGCCCATGAACATTCAGGCCCTCGTCCACCTCAACATCAATTGCAGCGACTTCGATGTCTCGCGCGTTTTCTACGAGAAGCTGGGTTTTGAGGTCTATCTCGAAGTGCCGCCGCGCAACACGCCACAAGTCGCCGCCGCCGTGGGCTTTCGCGACTATGAACTGCGCGGTGCTTTGATGCGTCACCGCAGTGGACGCGCGCCGTTCGTCATCGACTTGCTCGAGTGGCGAAGCCCTCGAAACGACGAAGCCCCCTACAAGGAGCTCAACCATTTGGGAATCGCCCGCGTTGCGATGGCGACTTCAGATCTCGACGCCGACACCGCAGAGCTCAATGCCATGGGAGTGGAGTTTGTGGGCGAAGAGGCGACGGTTGAGTGGAACGGACGTCCGAGTTCGCGCTTTGTCTGCTTCAAGGACCCCGACGGCACCGTGCTCGAATTGGTGCAAGACCTAACGTCGGCGTAACTCCACGAACGAGGCTCAGTTCACTGCCAGATGGCTCGGCAATTTGAAGTTCTTGTCGAGCACATCGATGAACATCACCGCCATCGAATCCTGATCGACATTGGTCGTATTGTTGTAGACGCTGTCGAGTTCGTACTCGTGGTCCTCAAAGAGCGGCAACCCGTCTTTGCTCGAGAACGACTCCACGCTCGTCAGCCCGATACGGTCCGTTGAGCCGGAGGCGGCGCTGCGGAACACGATGCTGTTGTCGGTGAGATCAAACAGCGATGCCGACTCTGCAAACGGGTGCAGGTGCACCGCGATGTAGTGG
>JBLHOB010000108.1:0-8170 GCA_047619425.1 Myxococcota bacterium | reverse complement strand
CGTTTCGGATGGCCTGGCATCGGATCTGTCACACCTTGTAAGTGCCTCTGGGTGCGGCGCAGAGATCGATCCGCTTCGGTTGCCCACCCCGCGTGGCTTTGACGCCGCCTGTGCGCGCCTGGGGCTTGATCCGCTCGCCCTCGCTACCCGGGGCGGCGAAGACTACGAACTGCTCTTTACCTTACCCGGCCGCGGCCCGGGTGGTCGCGCACTGAACCTGAGGGAAGCTGGGCTGAGTAAACGCCTCGGTGTGGCGGTTACCGAAATCGGCTGTATCACGCGATCACGCGAGGTTGCGGGCCTCACTCCGACGCGCGACGCACCGGGCTATCGGCACTTTTAGCTTGCCGGTCCATGGAGTCCCGTTGCCGATACGCATTCTGGATCTCATACGTCATTAAGGTGTGAGGCAGTAGGACCGATAGAGCGGGTGTGAGAATCGCCCTGACACATAAGTTCGTTATCGGCTCTTTGCTTGTCGCCTCGTCGAGTGCGGCACTGCCCTGGGGCATTCGCGCCTTGGGTCTCGATTTTCCCGAATGGGGCGCCGTGTTTGTTGCCCTTGGAGTGGGTGCTGGTTTGGGCTTTGCCCTTTCACGCAGCCTGGGTCGGAAATTCGTAGTCCTTCGCGAATCAACCGAACGCATTCGCGCCGGTGATCTAACCGTTGATGTTCCGACCACGGGGTCGTCCAACTTTCCGGATGAGACCGATGAGCTCGCCAATAGCGTCGAGGGCATGCTCGGCAAGCTCAACACCTTTGTCGGCAGTGTTCAGCTCAACGCCGACAGCATGACAACGGCGGCGCAGGACCTCGCACGTGAAATCGAATTGGTCCGCGAAGGCAACGAAGGTATTTCGACGACAGTTGCCACGGCGGCTGAGGGCAATACGCGCAAGCGCGAACTACTTGACCGAGCGACCGCACTAATCGGGCAGATCAGTTCGGAGATCGAACTCAACGCGGGCCGCGCACGCGAAGCCTTTGGCTTTGCCGCCGAAGCAAATCAAAAAGCCAGTAGCGGTGTTGAAGTCTCGCAGCTCGCGATTGAGAAAATGCGCGCGGTATTCGAGCGCGTCGAGCAGACGGGTTCGATGGTGTTCGATCTCGAGGCGAAGACGAGCCACGTCCACCAGATTACCGAGATCATCACGAGTGTCGCCCATCGCACGAACCTGCTTTCGTTGAACGCATCCATTGAGGCCGCGCGCGCCGGAGAAGCGGGTCGCGGTTTCTCGGTTGTAGCCGACGAGATTCGCAAGCTCAGCGAGAGTGCGGGTCGAAGCGCCGATGAGATCTCAAAACTTATTCACGAAATTCAATCGGACACGAACGAAGTCGCCGATGAAATGCGGAAGTCGAGTGAAGTGATCAGCGAAGGACGTGAAGACGTCAACACGATCGCGGACTCACTGGGCCAGATCAGCATGGCGGTTGGCGAGGCCGCGACGCGATCGGAAGAAATTTTTCACGGCGCTGACAGCCACGCAATGAGTGCCGAGCGTATGGTCACGGCGATGAGTGAGTTGAAGAGCAGTGCCGAAGGCAGCGACACGGCCCAAGAGGACGTTTCTCGCATGGCACGCGGTCAACTCGGTGCGGTGTCGAAGATTGTCGACGGCTCGCAAGAATTGTTGACCGTCGCAGAAGAGTTGCGCGAGTTGTTGAGCTTCTATCGCACCGCGAACACTTCATCCAAATCTGAAGGAGACACGCGATGAGTGCTGATGTCTCCGGGTCGCCGAGTACCGAACGACTGATGACGTTTGAAGTCTCTGGAGCCTTATTCGCTTTGCCGATTGCCGGCATCCTGGAAGTGCTCGAGCAAAAGGGTATGAGCTGCGTGCCAACCCTGCCGCGAGAAAAAGGCGGGGTGATCAACTGGCACGGTGAAGCTCTGCCCGTTGTCGCACCTCACTTGCTGTTGGGCGGTGCGCCGATGGCGATCCGTGGGCCGGACGAAGTGTCTCAGTTTCTGGTCGTTACCGACCGACCTGATGCGCCCGCGATGCTGGGTCTACCGATCGACGGAGTGACGGGCCTAATCGATGGATCGCCCGGACGTGTGCGTGGTGATGAAGTTGTGGTTGAACGAAGACCACTGGAAGACCGAGTAGTTAGTGTGATCAACCCGCAGCGCCTCGTGGCGCAAGCGGCTCTGATTATTCAAAGTGCTGTTGCCTGAAGGCGCTACAGCCAAGCGGGAGTAATGATGAAAGCTCGAGTACTGATCGCAGATGACGCTTCTTTCATGCGGCAGATGATCCGTGAGATCATCGAGCCGGAAGGCTACGAAGTGGTCGGTGAAGCGACCAACGGAATTGAAGCCGTGGAGCAGTTTCTTGATCTGCGCCCCGATCTCGTGACGATGGACATCGTGATGCCGAAACGATCGGGGATTGATGCGGTCAAGGGGATTCTCGTGGAGGACCCTCAGGCCCAGGTCGTGATGTGCAGCGCGCTTGGTCAGGAGACGTTGGTCATGGAAGCGCTTCAAGCTGGCGCAAGGGACTTTATCGTGAAGCCCTTCAAGCCCGACGCGGTGATCGCAACCATGAACAAGATTCTCGACAAGGGCGAATAGTTAGTGGCACTGGATATGGCCAAGTACCGGGCGCTCTTCCTCGAAGAAGCGACCGAGCACCTCGCCGAAATTGGCAGGGCGCTGTTTGATCTCGAGAAGGATCCGGCCTCGGCCGAATCCATCGACGTGATCTTCCGGATGGCCCATTCGATCAAGTCGATGGCCGCTTCGGTTGGCTATGACTCGGTGACCGAGGTGTCCCACGCACTAGAAGACCGCATGGAGACGGTTCGCAGTGATGGGCGTGTGCCTCCCGGCGACGCGCTGAGCGTACTGTTCCGCGGCCTAGAAGGCCTCGAGATGTTGGTTGAAACCGTGCGCGAAACCGGTGAGCCGCCCCCGACACTCCCCGATCTTGTCGCATTGTTGAGCGAACCGTTCGTGGCCTCAGAGCCAACGCACGACTCGCAGCAGGACCCCGTGCCGGGCGAAGCACAAACCAGGTCCGCTCCTCCGGATGTGGCGGAGCTCGATGTAGAACTTGTCGCAGTGATGGCCGCCCTCGAGGCGGAGTCCGGAGCAAAAAAAAAACTCTGGAACTGACCGCTGTCGTTCCTAGCGACAACGAAGATCTCTCCTCTCCGTTCTTTGAGCCGCCCAGTGCAGCCACCGGCCCCAGCTCGACGCTCAAGCCCCCGACGCCCGCCGCGACAGTTCGCGTTCGCACGCAAACCCTCGATCAGTTTTTGGGCGCTGTAGGCGAGGTTATCCTGAGCTCGCGACAGCTGCGCGGAGCAACGCAACAGGGCTCCCAGAGTGCAGAGCAAAGCGAGCAGTTCGATCGCGTCGAACGCCGGGTAAATGAGCTCCAACGCCGGGTTCTCGACCTGCGCACCACCCCGCTACTGCGCGTGATGGAAAACCTACCGCGAGTTGCTCGACAAGTTGCCGAGGGGCTTGGAAAGCGCGTTGACGTACAGCTGCTCGGAACCGAACTCGAGCTCGACCGCTCGATTCTGGACCGTTTGAACGAACCGCTCGTCCACATTATCCGCAATGCCGTCGATCACGGGATTGAAACCGTCGAAGTCCGCGTGTCTTCCGGCAAGACCGAAGTCGGTCACATTGTGATCGAGGCGCGACGCGAGAAGAACTTGATTGTGATCGAGGTCAACGACGACGGCGGAGGGATCGACCTCGACGCTGTGCGCGCTCGGGCGATTGACGCCGGCTTGCTTCACGCGAACCTTGCCGAAGACTTGCCCGATGAAGAAATTGCCAGTCTCATCTTCCGTCCCGGTCTTTCGACGGCAGCGAGTGTCTCTGACGTATCGGGTCGCGGTGTCGGGATGGACGCGGTCAAGGCGACGGTCGAATCACTGGGCGGTGCTGTCTCTCTCGTAACGACCCGGGGCCAGGGCACGACGACCCGACTCGAAGTGCCAATCACTGCAGCCGTTCAGCGCGTGTTGCTGGTTGAAACGTCGGGCGAGCGAATGGCGCTGCCCATCACAAAAGTGCGGAAAATCGTAGAAGTCCCTCTCTCGTCCATTGAAGACAGTGGCGGTGAGACGTTCACAATCATCGATGATGAGCCCTTGTTGGTTCTCGACCTCGCAGGTTGTGTCGAATTGGAGAACAAGCTGCTGACCGACCCGGTGCCCCTCGCGGTAACCGACGTGCGCGGCGAAATCGTTGCATTGCGGGTCAATAAGTTTGTCGGCCAACAAGAAGTCTACGTAAAGCCCGTGCCCCCACTGTTGTCCAGCGTGAAAGCGCTGGCGGGAATGACCATTTTGGAAGACGGGAGTCCCGTGTTCTTGCTCGACCTCAACCACTTGATCTGAGAAAATGCGACCGCCCGTGACCGAATTACTCGAAGAACGAATCGACCGACTGAGCGAACTGGCCAATATTGGTGCCGGTCACGCCGCCGGTGCGTTCTCGCAGTTGACGGGCCACACCATCAAGATGGCTGTTCCACGCGTGCGTCTCACCGGCTGCCGCGGCGACGAAGGCGATGTTGGGGGGGCCGATCTTGTCCAGCCCGGCACCACGGACAAGGGCTGGGACTCCGGTGTCATTTTCGAGTTCGACGGCTGCCTCAATGCGGTCGTTGCGATTTTGTTCCGCCGCGCGATGTGCGACTCGGTCGTGCGCAACCTGGTCGGCCAGTCCGAAGGGTTTTTGCCTCCCGAAACCGTCGAGTCATCGCTGATGGAGGTGGGCAACGTGCTCGCTTCCCACGTGGCTTCGGCAATCGCCGACACCTTGGGAGCCCGACTGCTTCCCTCGATCCCGATGCTGAGCCTGGAGTCGGCGTTGGAGCAGCTCGAAACGCTGGCGAAAACCCGGCCCGGGGCCGGCGAGATGTGGATTGAGTCAGAGTTGATCGACGACGAGGGAAACCTCGGTGGGTTAGTGGTGCTGATTCCCGACCAGGAGAAGAGCTGAGCGAAGTCGCGTCGGGCGTCGCAATCGCGAGGCACCGCTGACCAAATTTGATACCGTGCACCCCCTTCTGCGAAGGGAATAGAATGGACCGCGACGGTATTAAAAGAATGCTCGAAGGCGTCAAGCAAGGCGACGTCGACGTCGCTGAGGCGATGAAGTCCCTGACGAACCTTCCCTTTATCGACACTCCAAACGCGCGAGTCGATACGCAACGCTCACTGCGGATGGGGATCCCCGAAGTTGTGTACGGCCCGGGCAAAACCGTCGGACACATCATTGAAGTCGTAACGGCCCTGCAAAGCGCCGAGCAAACCGTGCTTGTGACTCGGCTTGAGGCCGACGTGGCAAGCGAGGTGCTTGAGACGATTCCATCGGGCGACTACGACGCCCAGGCGCGAACCCTTTGGTTTGGCCCCGCAGAAGTACCGGTGATCGGCAAAGGGACGATCGCAATTATCTCGGCCGGCACGAGTGACTACTTCGTCGCTGCGGAAGCGGCCGCAGTCGCGCGCCGCTTTGGCAATAAGGTCGAGACCCTGGTCGACGTCGGTGTTGCGGGCATCCATCGCTTGCTCGCATCTCAAGACGTGCTGCAAAACGCGAGGGTGTTGATCGTTGTGGCTGGGATGGAGGGTGCTTTGCCTTCGGTGGTCGGGGGTCTCGTCGACAAACCCGTGATCGCGGTGCCTACAAGTGTTGGTTATGGAGCGGCGCTCGGAGGTGTCGCGGCCCTGCTCGGCATGCTGACAAGCTGCGCGTCAAACGTGACCGTCGTAAACATCGACAACGGATTTGGTGCAGCGTATGTCGCAACGCTCATCAATCGACTTTAAGGAAGCCGGTCGATGAGTGGGACGTCTACGATGCAAGCAAACAAGCAAGCAAAGAACCTAACGAAGAAGCGCGCCAAGACGAAGGCCAAGCCAGCGAGCTCGAAGCGCAAGCCACTAGGCTCCTCGGGCGGCACGGGTCGTGTACTGCATCTCGATTTATTCTCGGGGATTGCGGGCAACATGTTTCTGGGCGCAATGCTAGATCTTGGTCTGTCACGCAAGGCGCTCAACGATGGGCTCGCCGGCTTGGGGGTCGAGTACAAGCTTCGCGTGACAAACGTTGTCCGAGGCGCGTTGGCGGCGCGATACGTTGAAGTTTTGGTGCCCGGTGCGAAGAAAGCGGAAAAGAAGCCGGCGAAGAAGAAGACTGCAACGAAAAATTCCGCAGCGGCCAATCACGATCACTCACATGACCACACTCACGGTCACACACACGAACAGGTCTCGCATCACCCCGGTACACATGATCATGTACACCCTCACGCACACAGTCATGGGAAGAGTTACCGACAGATTCGAGCGTTGCTGAACAAAGCGAAGCTTGCAGCGGACGTACGCAAGCGCGCACTCGCAATCTTTGAAGCGCTTGCGATCGCAGAGGGCAGGGTGCACGGCGTAGCACCCGAGGACGTTCACTTTCACGAAGTCGGCGCGGTCGACGCTATTGTCGACATTACCGGCGCGGCAATCGCGTTGAGTGAGCTTGGCATCGATCGTGTAACGGCCACGCCGGTTGCGATCGGGCACGGCACGGTGAACACCGAACACGGACTCTTGCCGCTCCCCGCTCCGGCGACCCTCGAGCTGCTTCGCGGGCTGCCCACGGTGCCTGCTCACGTGGCATGGGAGACCGTAACGCCGACGGGCGCGGCAATTCTACGCACGATCGTCGACGATTTTTCGCCCCTTCCCGCGATGACGGTAGACAAGGTCGGGCACGGTGCAGGCAACGATCGCCAGGGGCCGATGCCCAACATCATGCGGGCTGTTCTCGGGACAACGAGCGAAATTTCATCCGATCGTATTGTCTCTCTCGAGTGCAACCTCGACGACTTTGTGCCCGAGCATTTCGACTACTTGATGGAGCGCCTGTTCGATGAGGGGGCTTTGGATGTTTCGCTGCAAAATGTTCAGATGAAGAAGAATCGCCCCGGTTTTCTGGTGCGGGTGCTCGCGCGTCCCGACCAACGCATCGAGTTGTCGCAACTGCTGATGAGCGAGTCGACGACACTGGGGGTTCGCTGTCTTGAGTGGGACCGTCTGGTGCTGCCGCGGCACAATCAAAAAGTTGCCACGGCTTATGGTCGTATCGGCGTCAAATTTGTCGGCGAGCCATCGGGGCGAATCGATGTTTCGGCGGAGTACGACGATTGCAAGCGCGCAGCGCGCAAGTATAAGGTCACGTTGCGCGAGGTTATTCGCGCCGCAGAGCAGGCGGCGGAGGAGACGATCTCTTGACGAGTTCGAAAGAAGACGTTGATGCCGGTCCCTTTGATTTTATGCCCGATGGCTTCGATGGGCGCAGGGCCGCGTTGTGTCTCCACGGGCTGACGGGCACGCCGTACGAGGTGCGCCCCGTAGCGGACGCTCTGGTGCAACGAGGCATGCGATGTGTCGCGCCGGTGATGGCGGGCCATGACGTGTCGGCGAAGCAGCTTGCGAAGACCCCCTACACGGCATGGGTCGATCTTGCCCGCAATGCGCTGGTCGAGCTGAGTGAAACGTGCGAGCAAGTTTTCATTGCAGGCATGTCGATGGGAGGCTTGGTAGCCCTCGCACTCGCCGGGGAGAACCGAGCCGACGGCATTGCGGTCATGGGCGCGCCAATTCGATTGCCTCTCTATATCAGCGGCTTGGTTCCCGTCGTGAAGTATGTGTATCCCTACCTGTCAAAGTCGGGCGGGGCGGACATTCAGGATGAACAAGCACGCTTACGCCATCCCGGTCTCGATGCGATGCCTCTTGCGAGCGTCCACGAGCTTGTGAAGTTGCAGCGCGTCGTGCGTGGGGCGATTCCTAAAATTACTGCGCCTACCTTTGTTGGGCACGGTGCACTCGATCGCACGGCGAACCCGAAGGACGCGCGAAGCATATTCGCGGGCGTCAATACCGATGTGCGCGAGCTGCGAATCGGAGCGCGATCCGGACACGTCGTAAGCGTGGATCACGACGGCCCCGAAATGGTCCGCGCGATTGCAAACTTCTTCGACGGCATCGGTCGGCGAACTCGCTAACTCGCTAACTCGCTCGCGAGCGACTAGTGCAGGCAGTGCAGGTAGTTGATCAGCTCGGTTTCGTGGGCGGCGGGCATGTCTTGAAATCGAACGCCAACACCACTGCTCCCGGGTGTGTTTACCT
>JBLHOB010000107.1:0-8180 GCA_047619425.1 Myxococcota bacterium | reverse complement strand
CGCCTCTGTCCAGACTTCTTGGAATGCGATGACATCGAGTTCGAGGGCCGGGAGTGCAGCCGCAATAGCGGCCATTCTTGCCCGCTTGTGTTTTGCAAGGGGGCCCGGAAGTGACCAAACGTTGAGTGTGGCAATACGAATCTGCATCGCGGGCCGAGGCTACCACATCGCCTTTCGGGCACGGGCATCGCGCGGGAGCGCGAGGTGTCGAGAAGGCTGCCTAGCCAGTTACCGCGTCGAGGAATTCGCCAATGCAGTGGTCGTGATACGGCACATCGGTCGTGCCGGCGTGAAACCCGACGTGGCCTCCGCCGCTTGTGAGTAGGGGGTGCAAGTGCGGGTTTTCGTGCCACGGGTAGGAGGTATAGGCGGCACTCGGGATCCACGGGTCGTTCATCGCGTGCACGAGAAGGGTGGGAGTCTCGATCCGCTCAAGTTGTCGCCGGGAGTGATTCTCCCAGTAGTAGTGGGCAGCGTCGCGATAGCCATTGCGCGGGGCGACCACCAACTCGTCAAACTCGTAGATGCTCTTGCAGGCGCTGATGGTCATGCGCTCAGCGGCGCTGATCTCGGCCGTGCCACCAAAACACTCGCGCTTCATGTTGCGCAGCAGGTGCTGGTGATAAACCCAGTTGCGTCGATCGAGGAAACGCTCGGAGGCGGCGGCCAGGTCGATCGGTGCAGAAACAGAAGCTGCCGCATGGATGTGAAAGCCGCTCCCGTACTCAGCAAGGAACTTCAGCAACATGTTGCCGCCGAGCGAGTAGCCCACGAGCACAACACCGCGCGTGGTGAGGGTGTGGGGTAAGCCCGAGAGTGCGTCGCGTAAGTCCTGGGTGCGACCCGCGTGATATTGCTGGCTGCAGGTGGCACGCGACGAGCCCGCACCGCGCAGATTGAGGCGCAAAACGCGGTGCCCTCGAGCCAGCCAGTAGTCGGCACTGGCCAGTATATAGGCGCTCTCGTCGGAGCCCGACAACCCGTGGATCAAAACGATCAGAGGGTTGTCGCTGCCTGCCGCTGTGTCGGGATGATTGAGAGAGGCGGAGAGCACATCCCCGGTTTCGTCGAGTAGCGGCAAGCTGAGTTGTTCGGTGCCTTGGAGTGCAACACCGGGCGCACCGCCAGGAAGGACGTTGCGAAGGGTTTGCAAATCTGCGCCCCACCACGGCGCGCGGGGCCGAAAGGTCGGCACCGTCGAAACGTCAAAGCGTTGGACAGCAGTTACAGCGGATTCGCGTTTTCGACTGCTCAAGACAGCTCCCTTAGTGAGCCTGCTCAATACGCCGGTGCTTGAAAGCCTTGGAGCCGCCTTCGCCCGCGGCCTCTCTCGCGGCGCGCTGCTCTGCGTACATGTCCCAGGAGCCTGTGCAGTACTCGATCCGTCCGTCGCCTTCGAAACCCAGGATGTGGGTCGCGACGCGGTCGAGGAAGTAGCGATCATGGGTAATGACAACGGCGCATCCAGGGAACGCACTGAGCGCCTCTTCGAGTACGCGCAGGGTCATCAAGTCGAGATCATTGGTGGGCTCATCGAGGATGATGAAGTTCGAAGACTGTCGAAGGCTTTTGGCGAGCTGCACTCGGGCTCGCTCGCCGCCCGAGAGTCGTCCGACCGGGGTCTGTTGAATGGACCCGGTAAACAAGAAGCGTGCGAGATAGTGACGAACCGACAGCTCCTTGTCGCCGTACTGGATGATCTCCGATCCGCCTGAGACTTCTTCGTAGACGGTCTTTTCGGGGTTGAGTTCCTGACGATTCTGATCGACGTAGCAAAATTTGGTGTTCTTACCGACGTCGACTTCGCCGGTGTCCGGTGTCTCTCGGCCGGTCATGATATTGATGAGCGTCGTCTTGCCGAGACCGTTGGCACCGGTCACGCCGACGATTGCGCCCTGAGGTACGTCCCAGTCGAGTCCTTCGAACAGAGTCTTGCCGTCAAAGCCCTTGGAGACATCGCGCATGGAGACGACTTTGCTTCCGAGTCGCGGTCCGAACGGAATGCGCAGGTCCATTTCCTGAGCCGGGATGATGTTTGAAGCCGTCTCGACCAAACGGTCGTATGCGGCGATGCGTGCCTTGCTCTTCGTGCGGCGCGCTTGAGGCGTTGAGCGAATCCACTCGAGTTCTCGCGCGACGGCCTTCTTGAGGTTGGCGTCGGTGCGGTCCTGAATGTCTTCCTGGACCTCTTTGGCTTCGAGGAAGTTCGAGTAGTTGCCCGTGTAGGACTTCACCATGCCGCGCGTCACTTCGATCATGCGGTTGGCGACGCGATCGAGAAAGTAGCGATCATGCGTGACCAACATGTAGGTGCCGGTGTAGTTGGCGAGGTAGTTCTCAAGCCAGGTGATGGTGTCGGCGTCGAGGTGATTTGTCGGTTCATCGAGGATCAGGAGGTCGGGCTGGGCGAGCAATTCTTTGCACAGCGAAACCCGACGCTTCTCACCCCCCGAGAGTTGCCCGGTTTTCTTGTCCTCGGGTGGCAGTCGCAGGGCTGACATCGCCATCTTGACCTTCGCGTCGAGCTTCGACGGGTCCATCGCGTCGCGATGCTCGAGGATCTCCTGCACTTCGCCTTGCTCTTCGAGCAGGGCGTTCGTCTTCTCCTCACTTTCGAGAACCTCGGGGTCTTCCCAGAGCTTCAAAATCTCTTCGTAGCGCGCGATGTACTTGCGCGTCTCGACGACGGCCATTTCGACGTTCTCGCGCACGGTCTTGTCGAGATCCAGCATCGGCTCCTGGGGCACGTAGCCCACCGAAGCGCCCCGGGCCGGAGTACATACGCCCTCAAACTCGGGGTCGTGGCCCGCCACGATCTTCATCAGCGACGACTTGCCGGCACCGTTCACGCCCAGCACGCCGACGCGATCGCCGGGTTGTAGGCTGAAACTGACGTCTTCGAGGATCACCCGCTCGCCGAACTTCCGTTTGAGGTGCGAAACGGTCAGGATGGGTTGACCTGGTTTGAGGCCCTTCATGTTGCTCTCCCCGGTGCTGCGACCGGCATTAAAACGTTTCGTAGACAATCCGCTGACCCGGCTGCACGTCTCCCAGCTGCCCGGGCACTGTGCTGCGCTTGCCGGGTCGTGACTTTGTCACCCGGCGAGGGATGCGGTGCGGGCCACTAAATAGCGCGGCTCGGGCTGAGATGCCTGCCCTCATGATTTGCCGGGCCGGCGTCGTGGCAAAGCGCCGCACAGCGCGTCCCTGGCACAATTGTGCGACTCTTTGGCAATGGGAAGTCTACTTCTACTGTTTATTGTACTGCCCGCGGTCGAGCTGATGCTGCTGATCGAGGTGGGTGCGCGGATCGGTACTTTCGAGACCGTTATGCTGATCGTGTTGACCGGCGTCGTGGGCGCTTCGATGGCGCGCAGTCAGGGCCTGCGCGTGCTCTCCCACGTGCAGCAGCAAGTCGCCCAAGGCGAGATGCCGACCGATGCCCTCGTTGACGGGATCATGATCCTGCTCGCATCGGCGCTGCTCGTCACACCCGGAGTGCTGACCGACGGGTTCGGCTTTTTGTGCCTGGTCCCTGGATTTCGCGCGCTGGTAAAGAGCGAAGTCGTGAAACGCTTTGAGCGCGCTATCGCCGAGAACCGCGTGCATGTCCATCAGTTTGGAGCGGCGATCGATGACGGGCCGCCGAGCTTTCATCAGCCGCCTTCGGGCCAGGGCCCAATTGTCGACGTGACACCTCCGGCAGGCGAGAAGCGAACGGGCGACTTGTAAACGCTTGCCGTCCGAGGGCGGCAGGTTTGTTCAAGCAATCCCTTCGATCCCTTCTGGCTCTCTCTAGCCTTTCTGGATCTCGGGGACGATGTCTGCCCACTGCGTCGGATCGGGTGCGCGATTGTGCGTGAGACTTACGCCGTCGGCGATGCCGTCGAGTCGCTCGTGGATCCGCGCCGCAATCTCTTCACGCGGTCCAACTACTGCGATCGTCTCGAGGATCTCGTCGGTAATGAGCTCAGTCATGTCATCCCACTTGCCTTCCTTTGACATTCGGTTGAGGGCGAGGTGGAGATCTTCCCAACCGTGGCAAGCCAGGGTTGGAAGGTATGCGGGCGTCGAACCGTAGAAGGCCAACTGCTTGCGCGCCGCCAACTTGCTTGCCTCGAAGTCCTCTTCTTTGTCCGAGGGAGCGGTGACCGTGAGCGTTGCGCAGATGATCTCGATGTCCTCGCGTTTGCGTCCGCTCATCTTGAGCCCGGCTTCGAGCGCTGGCATCGAGTTCTCAAGCAGCGCTTTGCGGCTGTTAAATGGGTGGGCAATGAAGCCGTCGGCCGCTTCGCCGGCAACTCGGGTCATCAGCGGGCCGAAGCCACCGGTCACGATAGGCGGAGGGCCGTACGGGTTGGGTCCCGGGTCAAAGGCCGGGATCATGATCGTGTGTTTGTAAAACTCGCCGCGGAAGTCGAGCTTTGCCTTGCCTTCCCATGCGTCGAAAATCGCGCGGATGGCCAGGACAATTTCGCGCATGCGCGCGGCAGGTTTCGACCACTCCATACTGAAGCGCTTTTCGATGTGTGGCTTCACCTGTGAACCGAGTCCCAACATGAAGCGCCCAGCAGTGATGCTCTGCATGCCGTAGGCGAGGTTGGCGAGGTTCATGGGGTTGCGCGCGAATGCGATGGCAATCGCTGTACCGAGCCGTAGGTTCGTCGTGTTCTCGGCCGCGAGGACGAGGGGCAGAAAGGGATCGTGCTTGGCCTCGAAGCTGAACGCGCCGTCGTAGCCGATCTCTTCGAGATGGGTGTAGGCCGTTCGGGCTTCACGAGGGTCTTCGAGGGGGGCTGTGGTGTAAACCTTCATTTTGATGTCCCTATCTGATTGAAGTGGTTCCGACGTAGCCTTCGGTGCGTGGTGATCAGCGGCCGCTAGAGATAGCAAGGATACTGGTAAGATTCGAACTGCTCTTCCGCGATGCTTCTGCTCGTGCCAACCCTTCCAACTCATCCATTCTAGGAGGTCTCATGTCCGATCCACTCATTCTCCCCGCCGAAATCAGCTGCGGCATGGTGATGGCAGGCCAAGACCCCGACAGCATCACGAAGCTGGCGCAGAACATCGAACGTGCGGGCTTTGACTCGGTGTGGGCCGGGGATCACATCTCCTTTTACATCCCCATCATGGAGTCGCTTACGCTGCTTACCTATGTGGCGGCCGTGACAGAAAGAGTGCGGTTGTGCACCGGCGTGTATCTCGTGCCGCTGCGCCACCCGACGACGAGCGCCAAGGTGATCTCAACCCTCGACGTGTTGTCGAAGGGGAGGCTGACGCTCGGGGTTGGAGTGGGGGGTGAGTTTCCGCCCGAGTTTGCGGCGTCAGGCGTGCCCGTCGAAGAGCGAGGTCGTCGCACGGATGAAGGCATCGAGATCATGAAGAGGCTTTTTACTGAAGACGGGGTCGAGTTCAAAGGCAAGCACTTCGAGTTTGGGCCCGTGTCGATTCACCCGAAGCCGGTGCAACCCGGCGGGCCAGCAATCATCGTCGGTGGGCGCAAGGGTCCTTCGTTTCGACGCGCTGGACAATTGGGCGACGGCTACATTTCGCACATGTGTTCCGCCGAGCAGTACCGGGACAACATGACGGTGATCCGCGAACACGCGACAAAGGCCGGACGCAAGAATGTGCCGTTTGAGACGACATCGTTTCTGTTTACTGTGCTCGACGACAACTACGAAGCGGCACTCGATCGCGCGGCATCGATGCTGGAGAGGATCTACAACCGACCCTTTAAAGACGCCGCAAAGAAGTATTGCCTGCTCGGAAAACCCGAAGACTGCCTCGAACAGATGCAAAACTTCGCCGACGCTGGCTCGCGACACTTCGTGTTTTCGATGCTGAGCGATCCGAACGAGTTCATTGCGGAGTTTGAATCGGTGATCAAGCCGGGGCTTGGACAGATTCGCATCTAACGTTTGGCGTAGGTGGGGCGCAGCGCTTTGCTCTTACGTGCTGGCCGTCTTGTCGCTCGGCGTCGCTTCGCCGTCCGCCTCTTCGTCAACGGGCGACGTGCGGCGCAGCACCCGAGCGACGATTAGCCCGATGGCGAAGAAGAAAAGGGCGCTCCCGAACAACAGGTAGCGATTCTCGACCCCAGCGGCGCCGGCTCCACCGAGCAGCACGAAGGTGATCAAGGCGGGAAGGATGCCGATGAACGTGCCGACAAAGTAATCGCGGTGGCGCATCGATGTGAGGCCGCAGCCATAGTTGACGGCGTCAAACGGCATGTAGACCAAGCGCATAATCAATACGCTCATGAGTGCATTGTCACGGATGCGTTCGTCCCAAACGTGAATACGGCTGCCTTCGCGCTCGTCCACCCACTTACGCCCCAGCCATCGCGCAATCAAGAAGGCGAAGTTCGCACTCGCATTCTCGCCGATGATCGTAAATAGGATGCCGAGCCAAGGGCCAAAGAGAAGCCCCGAGGAAACCGTGAGGATGGTCGCCGGGAACAGGATTAGCGGCCGCATTGTGTACAGGAGGATATAGGCCAGCGCGGCGCGCCAAAGCCCAAATTGCGAGAGCCATGCGTCGAGGGCCTCGGGCATGTCTTGTAGGGCCAACTCGCTTTGGCTCCACAAAAAAACACAGATGGCAATCACAACGGCCCACACACTCGTGAAGGCGATTTTTACAAATTGGTTTGACATCAACGCGTGTCGCGAAACCAGAGAGTTGGGAGCAGGCTACTCGTCATCGTCGTCGTCATCCAGATCATCATCGTCTTGCGCCGCTGCGGAGGCCGATCGTTCTTCGATGATCCACTGTGGCGTTTCGACGAGCCCCTCGCGGCGCAGCATTTCGTGCCACGACCGATCTCCAATGCCGATGACTTTTGTGTCGCCGATGACCATCACTTGCGCGGGAGCATCGGGGAGCGCCGTCGACGGATCGTTGGGGAAGAGCAATACCGTTCGATCGTCTAACGCGCGCAAAATTCGTTCGCGTATCGGGGCTTTGACGTTGGCGAGGATGTCCCAGCCGAGAGCGACGAGAGCGGTTCCACTTACGAGACCCGGAACCAGACGCAGCACGAACCGCAGCTCGGTTGAGAGCAACCGTTCGCAGTCGGTGGTAATCACTTTGTCGAGTCCGCCGATCTCTTTTTCAAATTCGGCCTGTACACCGAACTCCTCGAGCAGCGTTGAGATTGTGTTGCGCGTGTCAGGGGTGTCTGCACCGTGCGGCAGAAACTGCAGGAGCGACCGCTCGGGAATTAGGGCAATGCGTGTGAGTGCGAAGAGCTCCGAATTGAGCATGTCGGCTCGCTTGGCATCGCCGCCAGTTAGAGCCAATGTGATGTCGCCGATCGTGACGTTGGTGATCTTGTGCGAGTAAAGACAGAAAACGTGGCTACCGATCGCGAGGTCGAGTGCCGGAGAGGAGTCGGGCAGTGCGTCTTCATCGATCGAAACACGCAGTCGGGCGGACTTATCGGCGGGTGGCGTTTCGAGAGATCGCTTTGGATGGTTCTGCATGAACCACACATACCGACGTACGTGCGGGATCTGGCGATTGACGACGGTGACGAGCCGCGAAAATTTGTCCATGCTCTGGATGCCGTACGCCAGCGCGACGAGGTATGTGATCAAACTTGCCCACGGAGTCGTTTCGCTAGCGAGTAGCGTGCCGAAGACCATCACGATCAACAGGAGCGCGATTCCGTTGAAGCCGTCGCGCAAATACTGAACCCGACGTCGGGCAAACCACATGCCCTTGTACGCACCAACGGATCTCTCCATCCACGTGCGCTTGGGAAACGAGGTCAACCACGCTGGTTTCGAGCCGTCGGGGTAGCGAATGCGCGCGAGCGTGAGCGAGACACCTTGCAGATCTTTTCGAACCTCGGGCATCGCGGACTGCCGGCGTTGCGAGTCGCGCAGCATTCGACGATTCACGGCAGCAATGCCGAGCGAATAGGCGGCCAGCAGCGGGATCAAGACTGTAGTGAGTACCGCGTTGATCGAAGCGAGCACGCCAAACACCACGATGAACGTGATCAGGTGGGTGGGGGAGCTCAGCCCTTGGGCGAGCACCCGAACCATGCGCTGGGTGTCGATCTGCAATGTCGCGACCAGCGGAACGCGCGTGCCGATCATCAGATCGTCGGGCAGTTTGAGTTCGCCGCAATAGGCGGCGTGAGCTAGCAGGTCCTGCATCGCAGTGTT
>JBLHOB010000106.1:0-8228 GCA_047619425.1 Myxococcota bacterium | reverse complement strand
TCAAAGGCGGCTCGTGCAACACCGACCGCCATGGCGGCCATGGCGACGCGGCCGCGGGTTACGATGGCTCGAACGTCTGCGCCCAAATCGGCGCCGAGGCGGTCTGCCGCCGGTACGCGTACGGCGTCGAAGGTGATCTCTTCCGTTGCGAGGGCGCGAATCCCGAGGTTGGACTCGCGAGTGCGCTTGAGGCCCGCGGCGTCTGGGGCCACGAAGAAGGCCTCGAGTTGGTCGCCCACGAGGGCGGTAACAAGGAAGGGTTGCCCGGCAGCGGGCGAGGGGACCTGGCATTTGAGGCCGTTGAGCAAGTACTCGTCTCCCTCGCGGCTCGCGGTTGTTCGCGGGCGGTACACGTCGAAATCGAAGTCCGGCTCGCTGATGGCGAGGGAGCCGGGGACAAATGCCGGCCCACAGAGTGTGGCGAGGACACTGTCTTGCTGAGGCCTTGAGCCAGCATCGACGACCGGAAGGCCGGCCAAGGTCGGTGAGAGGATGCCGATGGCGATCGAAAGGTCGCCCCAAGCCAGCTCTTCAGCGACAAGGCACCCCGTTACGGCGCTTCGTTCTCCGCCGCCTCCGCAAGACTCGGGCAGGGAATTGGCCACAAGGCCGAGTTCGTGCGCCTGGTTGAGTACGTCCTGGGGCAATTCGCCGCTCTCGTCGCACTCGCGGGCGCGGGGGCGGATTTCGTTCTCGGCGAACTGTCGCACGGTTTCGACAATTAGCTCCTGGTCTTCACTCGGCTCGAAATTGATCATCTGGGGTTCGAATCCTTTGTCGCAAACGGCCACCTGGGGCAGTCGTTCATGGAAGCGGCGCCCGAATTGGGCAAGCCGGCGGTCGCTCCGAAATTTGCGGGCGGTGCATTCTACCAACGTTTCGTCTGCTGGCGATGATCCACACAGACGTCGTGGAATAGAACGCTGGACCGCTAGGGGCGGAATCTGGACGGCCTTGTCCGATCTCTCAGGGGGCCGAGAGCATCGCTCGGATCTGTAGGAGCCTGCGCAACGATTGGATGCGCCGTCGGAAATGGGATTTGGGCCGATGGGCGTTGACTCGGAACCGGCGAAGTCGTAAAACCAACATCGCAGAAGGGCGAGGAGACGCGAAAAGCGACTACTTGTCGCGACTACGTGTTGGGTTCGACCACTGCGAATTCAAAGAATAGGCTTCAAGCGCTTGCCACAGTTCAGCTTTCAGGTTTTTTTCTGGCGGTGAACATGCGACGGACATGCGATGAAGTGCGGCAAACGTGACCGATTTTCGAAGACGGCGAAGCACAGAGCGGCCAACGCCATCTTCTAAGACCAAAGACATCTCCAGACACTTCAGACAAACGAAGACAAGCCAAAGGGTACTCGTATGAGCAGGCTTTTTCAGAAGCAACGCCGAGCATTGGGCAAAGGCTTGGGTGCCGCCGCCGCGCTTCTGGTTTCAATATCTTGGGTTGCAGCAGCGCTAGTGGTCGCGAACGTGACGGCAGTCGATCTGCCCGTCTTGGGCGACGGCACGGCGCGCGCCAGTCACGGCGACGCACACGTCGCTACGAGCGTGTGTGACGCACATCGTCTCAAGATCCTCAAAGAGGACAATCCCGAGATCGAAATCGAGATCCCGGCCGAGTTCGACAAGCAGTTTCCGACGCTTAGCGCTTGCTTGTCCCACGACGGCGCTTGGGATGTCGAAGCTCCCGGCCCGATGCAGCCGATCCCGTTTAGCCACAAGCACCACGCCGGCGAGTTCAAGATCGACTGCCAGTATTGCCATTCCGGCACCGGCGAGTCCCGCGCCGCAGGCATGCCGTCGACGGAATTGTGCATGGGTTGCCATAGCCAGTTCCCGAAAGAATACGACCAGCTTGAGGGGATTCAGATCCTCAAGAAGCACTGGGAAGAGAAGAAGTCCATCGAGTGGAAGCAGATCCATCGACTGCCCGAGTACGTGAAGTTTCGGCACAACCGCCACGTATCGGCGGGGATCGAGTGCCAGAAGTGCCACGGTCCGGTTGAGGAGATCGACAAGCTTTACTTGGTGCCGGACACGAAGTGGTGGAAGTACGGATTGCCCACAGAGAAGCTCGAAATGGGTTGGTGCATTCAGTGTCACCGCGACAACAACAATCAGGCGTCTCAGGACTGCCTGACCTGTCACTACTAATAGAACGAAATAGCAAGACGAATTAAGTAAGACCCAATCGCCAAGCAGCCAACTCCACAGACGGACTGGCCGCGAATTTGAACTCGAAGAGAACCCAGGACGAACGCATGCCCGAGCTCGATCGTCGAGATTTTCTGAAGCTGGTGGGAGCAACGACCGGCGCTGTAGCTGCGGCCGGTTGCTCCGACCCCGTTGAGAAGTTGATTCCGTACGTGGTTCAACCGGAAGAGACGCTTCCGGGCACCTCCACGACGTATGCATCGACTTGTATGGAGTGCCCCTCCGCGTGCGGTCTGCACGTGACGGTCCGCGACGGCCGCCCCATCAAGCTCGAAGGTCATCCCGACCACCCGATCAACAGCGGCACGTTGTGCGCTCGCGGTCAGGTTGGGCTCGGCCGCGTATACCATCCGGATCGCCACGAAAGCGCGCTCGTAAAGGGTGCCAACGGTCAGGCGGCCATTTCTTGGGCCGACGCAACAGCGACGGTTGCCGGCAAGGTGAAAGCCTCTCCCGCTGGCACTTGGATCTTCGGTAGCCCGGTAGGCCCGACGCTTTCCGGCGTCATGGACGAGTTCATCGCCGCAACGGGTGCCGCTGGACGCGTCATCTACGAACCCTTTTCCAACGCATCGCTGCGCGCTGCAGCGCAGATGGTCTTTGGGCGCAGCGTGGTTCCGGAGTTCGATCTCAGCGGTGCCGATCTGGTACTCGACTTCAGCTCGGACTTCCTCGATCAGGGTCTTTCCCCGGTTGAGCACGCGATGCAGTTCTCCAAGGCCAAGGACGTTGCCAAACACGGTGGCGCGGCTCTCATCAACGTCGGTTCGCGACTGTCGATGTCAGCTTCGAAGGCCGACAAGTGGATCCCCAGCACGCCGGGCGGTGAGGGCGCACTCGCTCTTGCCCTCGCGATTGCGATCTTCCCGAGCAAGGGTGGCGCACTCGAAGGCGACCTTCGCGGGATCAACGATCTCGTCGGTGGCCAGAACATTGGTCAGTTGCTCAAGCAGGCCGGCGTGGATCAGAAAACGTTCGACGGTCTGGTTGCACGAGTCCTCAAGGCAGAGCACGCAGTGGCATTGCCGCCGGGTGTTTCGGTCGCTTCGAGCGGTGGCACATCCGACGCAGCAGCAGTCCTGCTTCTCAACGTATTGTTGGGTGGACTGGGCGGCGGCCTGAAGGTTCCGGCCGAAGACAGCGCAGAGCACGGCGCACCCTACAGCGAAGTGCAGGCACTGATCGCGGCCATGAAGGCCGGCGAGGTCGACGTCCTTATCATTAACGGTGCAAACCCCGTCTACTCGCTGCCCGCAGCTTCGGGCTTTGTCGACGCACTCGCGAAGGTCGGCACAGTAGTTTCGCTGGCAACACTTACAGACGAGACTTCGCAGGCGGCTGGCATCGTAATGCCCGCTCACGATGCGTTCGAATCGTGGGGTGACGCTTCACCGCGCACTGGCATTCGCACCTTGGTGCAGCCGACGATGCGTCCCTTGTTTGACACCCGCGCTACCGGCGACACGCTTCTGGCGATCGCACGCGAAGCGGGTGCTCAGGTTGGCGACGGCAGCTTCCTCGACCGCCTCAAGGGCGCTTGGGCCGATACGGACTGGCGTCAGACGCTGGCAAATGGCGGTGTTTACGCACCTGCTGAAGCGCCGGCAACCTCTGTCGCACCGACCGTGTCACAGATCAACGTCACCGCCCCGGCACTTTCGGGCAGCGGCGAATTTACACTGGTCGCCTACCCGCACACCTTCATTGGCGACGGCAGTGGCGCAACGCTTCCTTGGTTGCAGGAGATCCCCGACCCGGTCGCACGGGCGAGTTGGCTCTCCTGGCTTGAGATCAGCAAAAACACCTGCGATCAGCTCGGTGTTGACTACGGCGAAGTGGTCGAGGTCAGCACGGAAGGCGGCAGCGTCAAGTTGCCCGTCTATCCTCGCGGTGGCATTCAGGACAACGTGATCGCAATCGCGATCGGCCAGGGTCATACGGTGGGGCACTACGCTTCACTCGCAGGCGACGGCCGCCCCGGTGTCGCACGCGGCGTGAGCGTCGTCTCATTGCTCGCCGATGCAGCCAGCGATAACGGCGGTCAGGCATGGCTCTCAACCAAGGCTTCGGTCACGGTTGCCGGCCAGTACCAACGCATCCCGCTGACGCAGTTCACCGACAATCAACGCGGTCGCAAGCTCGCTCCGACCATCTCCTTGGCAGCACTTGCCGCGGGCACCGAAAGCCTCGACGGCCACGGCGCAGGCCATGCCGTGCCCGCAGCTGCAGCAGCAGCGGCACACGGCGGTGGTCATGCTGAAGAAGCAGCTGAAGCCGGTCACGGCGCGGCCGCCGGTGGACATGGCGAACCCCATGAGATCCTGCTTCCTTATGACCCGGCCAACGACGCACATCCGGACAACCCGTACCGCTGGGCGATGTCGATCGACAACGACAAGTGCACGGGTTGCGGCGCATGTGTCGCGGCTTGTTACACCGAGAACAGCATCCCGATCGTCGGCGAAGAGGGCATGGCCCGACATCGTGAGATGAGCTGGATCCGCATCGAGCGCTATGTCGATGAGGGCGATCGCAGCGGCGGCACCAAGCGCCGACCGTATCCCGATCGCGAGGCACTCGGCAAGACGGACGTGCGCTACGCACCGATGCTTTGCCAGCACTGCGGCGCGGCTCCCTGCGAGTCGGTCTGCCCGGTGATCGCCACCTACCATTCCGAAGACGGTATGAACGCAATGATCTACAACCGCTGCGTTGGTACCCGTTACTGCGGCAACAACTGCTCGTACAAGGTTCGCCGCTTTAACTACTTCGACTACAGCCGGCACAACTGGCCCGGCAACATGAACCAGATGCTCAACCCCGATGTCACGGCACGCCAACAGGGTGTGATGGAGAAGTGCACCTTCTGCGTCCAGCGTGTTGCCAGTGCAAGGCAGACGGCGAAGAACGAAGGACGGCCGATTGCGGATGGCGAAGTGCGGACGGCATGTCAGCAGACATGCCCGAGCCAAGCGATCCAATTCGGCAATGCCAAGGACAAGTCGAGCAAGGTAGTAACGACTTCGAACGACGAGAAGCGCGCCTACCACTCGCTGCATGTCTTGAACACGCGCCCGGCCATCACATATTTGAAACAGGTCGATCGCGCTGATGACGAGAGGTCCCACGGATGACACCTCCTGCCACCGCAGCTCCCGCAATGAGCCCGAACGCGGTTCCTCAGGATTCCCAGGCTAACGTCGATATTCTGTCGGTGATCACCCGGGGCGCTTCCTGGCAATGGATATTGCTGTTGACCCTTGCGCTCTTGGGCGTTGGTCAAGCGGCAGCGACACTTGCCTACCAGACGTATGTCGGGTTGGGCGTCGCTGGCTACCAGGCCCCGATCTTCTGGGCGGTTTACATTGTTACCTTCGTTTTCTGGATCGGCATCGGTCACGCCGGCACCCTGATTTCGGCGATTCTCTTCCTGTTCCGGGCCAAGTGGCGCAACGCCATTAACCGCGGCGCAGAAGCGATGACGGTCTTCGCGGTTTTGACCGCGGCGCTCTTCCCGCTGATCCACATCGGCCGGCTCTGGAAGTTCTACTTCTTGATCCCGTACCCGAACCAGCGTGGTTTGTGGGTGAACTTCAAGAGTCCACTCCTCTGGGACGTGTTCGCAGTTAACACGTACATGACGATTTCAATCCTCTTCTTCTTTGTAGGCTTGATCCCGGACTTCGCAATCGCGCGCGATCGCACCACGGGCATTCGCAAGTTCATTTACACGATCTTGGCGCTCGGATGGCAGGGCAAGTCAGGACAGTGGAAGGCGCACAACCGCACGGTCTTGCATCTATCCGGCTTGGCTACACCGCTCGTGCTCTCGGTGCACTCGGTTGTTTCCTGGGACTTTGCAATGTCCATCGTACCCGGCTGGCACGCGACGATCTTCGCACCGTACTTTGTTGCGGGCGCGGTGTTCGGCGGCTTCGCGATGGTGATGGTGGTGATGATTCCGGTGAGACGCATCTACGGTCTCGAGGAATACATCACAGATTATCACCTCGAGAACATGTCGCGGTTCATTCTGTTTACCGCGAACATCTGCGGCTACGCCTACGCGATGGAGTACTTCATCGCTTGGTACAGCATGGTCGAGTTTGAACAGACCTCCTTCTACTTGCGTGCGTTTGGTCCTTACTGGATCTCGACCTGGTGCATGATCACCTTCAACGTGATCTTCCCGCAGTTGCTCTGGTTCAAGAAGCTCCGCACAAACATTCCGTTCTTGTTTGTACTCTGCTTCTTCATCAACATCGGCATGTGGTTCGAACGTTACGTGATCATCATTACGTCACTGTCGCGTGAGTTCATCCCGGCGGCATGGGGCATATATATCCCGAGCTTGGCAGAACTCTCGGTTCTTACGGGCAGCTTCTGCTGGTTCAGCATGTTCTTCCTTCTCTTCTTGAAGGGCGGCCCGATCATCGCGATGGTCGAAGTGAAAGAGCTCATCATCCACGAAAAGGCTCACGGAGGAGCGCACTGATGCCCACTTTGGTGAGCGTTTTCGACCTGCCCGGCGACGTCGTCGCGGTGGTCACCAAACTGAAGAAGCGTGGATTCGATGATCTCGAAACCTATTCGCCGGCGCCTTTTCCGGAGATCGACGAAGCGGTTGATCCCAAGCCGAGCTTGGTGCGACTCTTTACTTTGATCGGTGGTTTGACCGGTGTGGTAACGGGCTTCGCTCTGCAAATCTGGATGAGTTGGGACTGGCAGATCAAGATCGCCGGTAAGCCCTTCGCATCGATTCCGCCCTACGTGATCATCGGCTTCGAGCTGACGATTCTCTTCGGCGGTATTTTGACCTTCGTGGGTCTGCTGCTGGTCGGAAAGCTCTACCCGACCTTCAGTCTCGACAAGCACTACTCCTCGCGGTTCTCCGCCGAAGAGTTTGGGGTTGTCGTGAACTGCGGCGATCGAGACGTTGCCGAGGTTGATGCTTTGCTTCGCGCGCAGTCGGCAAAGGAGGTGACTCTTGTTGAATAATCAGCCCGCAGTCACCAACTCACGCACGAGTCAGCGCAACACGACGGCAGGCTCAGCACTTCGCTTCGCCTTCATCTTCGCGATTCTCCCGCTCTCCTTTGGTTGTTGGGAGCAGGTCGACGACGGTGAGTGGTTCCCGCAGATGAAGCGGCAGATCACGGTCCAGGCGTTTGAGTACAACACGCACACACAGCTGCCCGAAGGTCAAAATCAGAACTTCTCGCCGCCGGAAGGCACGGTGCCGGTGGGTTGGGGCGCGGTTCCAGATCTCTCGATTATGACAGCCGCCGAGCAAGACCAGATTACGAACCCGGTGCCCGCGACGCTTGAGTCTCTTAAAAACGGCGAAGTGTTGTTTCACCGATACTGCGAAACGTGCCATGGTCCGGAAGGGCTCGGCAATGGTCCCCTCGCGGGTCCGCCGTTTGGTAGTGGTGGCCCCTTCGGCATGGTTCTCCCTGTCGGTGGGCCGACTAGCATGGCCAAGCTCTTTAGCGACGGTCACATCTATACGACGATCTCGATCGGTCGGGGACGCATGCCTAACTACAAGCGAATCCCGCCGAACGGACGCTGGGATCTCGTCAACTTCCTGCGCGACCTGAATGGTCAGGGAGGCCGCTCGTGAGTTCCGCTGCCAATGAACTAGAAGAAGCGTATTCGCGCGAGCTGCCCAAGCCGCTCACGCAAATTTGCGCGCTGCTGACGGTTGTAGGGATCATCGCGTTTGTGATGGCTCTGGCGACAGACCCGCAGACTGCATGGCTCGCGTACCACGCGAACTTCATTTACTTCGCCATGCTCTCACAGGCCGGCTTGGCCTTCGCGGCCATCATGGTGGTTGTGGGCGCGCGCTGGCCCGGCCCGCTGCGCCGTGTATTTGAAGGCCTTGGTGCCTGGGTGCCGGTGTCTTTCGTACTCGGATGCATTGGCTACTTCGGTAGCGATCACATCTTCGAGTGGAAGAGTGAAGGCGCGGTGTACGGCAAGGAAGCTTGGCTCAACGCAAC
>JBLHOB010000105.1:0-8244 GCA_047619425.1 Myxococcota bacterium | reverse complement strand
TCTTCTTTGCTTGGTTGGTGTCACAGGATGAGAAGACCCAATCGCGCCTCGCGCGCAAAGCCGCCAAGCGGTGTCTCGCCCTGCCCGAGGACGAAGCGCGTGGTTGGGTGGTCGAGCTCAGTAAGAAATATCCCGACGACATTGGCATTCTGGCGCCGCTGTTCTTGAATGTCGTGCGCCTGGCTCCCGGTCAAGCGGTGTATCTGCCCGCCGGTGAACTGCACAGTTATCTGAGTGGCTGCGGCGTCGAAATCATGGCCAACTCCGACAACGTCCTGCGCGGTGGGCTTACCCACAAACATGTCGACGTTTCAGAGCTCGTCGATGTCCTCACTTTTGCCACTGGGCCGGTCAGTGTCGTCGAGCCGGTCGACGTTGGCCCGGGAGTTCGTCGCTACGAGACCTCCGCCAGCGAGTTTGAACTTTCCCATGTCGATGTAACCGACGTTCACACCCGTGTCGTGAACGACAGCGTCGAGATCCTGTTGTGTACCAGCGGCGAAGGGCGTGTTTTCGTGGGCGAAGAGGGCGAAGACGGCAACGAGCTGACGTTTTCGAGAGGCACGTCGCTGTTCGTCTCGGCCGACACAGGGGTCTACCGAGTGCAGGGTGCCTGTAGCTTCTTCCGCGCGACCCTTCCAGAACGGTAGAAACGACTGGGGCCGCTCCCCTCCACATCCGTTCATTTTGAGAAGATCTGACTGAAGGCACGCAGGTTAGGTCGCTCACATGCCGATAAACCTAGAGTTTTTAGCCGTCGAATCAGTGTTGCGTTCAATCAACACAAAATTGTCGATTGTTGCAAGTCGTGTGGGTTTTGGGTTTGAAAATGGGAACAGCATTGCCCTCGAGTTACCGAAGAAGGGAAAATAAGTTCCTAATAGCAATTCCTCTTCCTAAAAAAGGAAAACTATTCCACACTCAGAGAAAGTTTTCTCCCACATTTCAGAGTTGGAATGACAGGCAGAGCCAAAGTTTAGTTTTAGGGACTTGCTTGGCACGGTGCTCGCAAAATGCCGTCGGGGCAGCACGGAAAGCAACAGAGCGGCGAACCATTGGGAATGCCGCAACGAATTTGAATCAGGGCCGAACCGAGGCGCATCGTCGTCCCGGGGTTTTGATCAGGGAAGCAAGTAGAAAAATGGCCGAGCGCTTTAGAGTTCTGGTGATCGACGACGATCCAGGAATCCGCGACTACCTGGAGACGCTGGCATTGCGCCTCGGGTATAGCGTGACCGCCGTGGGAGATGGGGAAGAGGCACTCTTGACCCTCGACAAGTCGAAGCCGGACATCATCACCCTTGACGCCGTACTACCCGGCATGGACGGACTCGAGACACTTCGGCGTTTGAAGCAAAGGCTTCCCGAGGTACCAGTCGTGATGCTTTCTGGTCATGGTCAGGCCCGGACGATCGTTGAAGCAATGAAGCTCGGAGCATCGGACTTCCTGCGCAAACCCTTCGAAGTGGAAGAACTCGAACTCGCGTTTCAGAAGGCGCTGGAAAAGCACGCACTCAAAGAAGAGGTCGAGCAGCTGCGCGGCCGCGTGCGCAACGAATCCGACGTGCTCGGTCTATTCGGTGACAACCCGAAGATGCTCGAAGTGCGGAACATGATCGAACAGGTGGCTGACACCGACATCACAGTCTTGATTCGTGGGGAGAGCGGCACGGGGAAGGAGCTGGTCGCACGAGGGCTCTACAGCCTTTCGGGACGACGCAGTTATCCCTTTGTCAAAGTCAACTGCGCGGCCTTGCCCTCTGAGCTGCTCGAAAGTGAGTTGTTTGGTTTTGAAAAGGGTGCATTTACCGGTGCCCTTCGACGCAAGCTCGGGAAGTTCGAATACGCCAACCATGGGACCATCTTTCTCGACGAGATCAGCGAGATGCACCCCGGACTGCAGGCCAAGTTGTTGCAGGTGCTACAGGACGGCGAGTTCTCACGACTGGGCGGCGAAAGCGACGTCAAGGTCGACACGCGCATCCTGGCGGCGACCAACCGCAACCTCGAAGAGGCAGTTAAAGATGGAAGCTTCCGTGAGGACCTCTACTACCGCCTCAACGTCGTCACGGTAAACCTTCCGCCCCTGCGCGATCGCATCGACGCATTGCCGTTGCTCGTCGTTCACTTTCTGGCCAAGTACAACGAGCAGTACAACAAGAGCATGAGCGATCTAACCGATTCGACGCTTCAAATCATGAACGAGTATCACTGGCCGGGAAACGTCCGTGAGCTTGAAAACATGGTGAAGCGTATGGTTGTCTTGGGCAACGAGAAGACCGTGCTCCAAGAAATTGCCCTGCGCGGCAAGCCCGTCAACCCGGTCCAGGACGAGACGGAAGGATTCGATCTCGACGCACTCGGTGTGGACTTCACCGACGGCGTTGATTTGAAGGCAATTTCAAAGCGTGCGGCGCAAATCGCCGAGAAGCGCGTCATCGACAAGGTGTTGCAGCAGACGCGCTGGAACCGCAAAGAAGCCGCTGAAAGGCTTCAGATCAGTTATAAGGCCCTTCTTTACAAGATGAAGGAAAACGGCCTGAGTGAGGGGCGCTAAGTGAAGATTCGGAGTAGCAGAGTTTTGAAAAAGGGAATCCGCGAAGGGCTTCGCATGCCCGGTGGGGTGTTGGTACTGCTGCCGTTGGGCGCGCTGCTCTTTGCGTGCGCGGCACCGCCGACAGCGCCGCCGGCTGAGGTTGTGGCTGGTGAGCGAGCGCCCTACGAAATCGGTGTAACCGATGTGCTCGGCATTACCGTGTGGAAGAACCCGGAGTTGGCGGTTGCTGTGCCCGTGCGCCCCGATGGCAAGATTTCGGTTCCCCTGCTCGACGATGTTCAGGCCGAGGGGCTGACGCCCCAAGAGCTAAAAGAAGTGTTGACCGAAGCGCTGAGCGAGTTCATTGCTGCGCCCGACGTTACGGTCCTGGTGCGCGAGATGAACAGCCAGGCTGTGTACCTGCTCGGTGAAGGGATCAATGGCAACGGGGCATTGCCGCTGCGCAAGGAAATGCGGGTCCTAGAAGCGATTGCCACGATGGGTGGTTTCAACGTTTGGGCAAAGAAGAACCGGATCCGCATCCTTCGTAAGACGCGCTCTGGGCCTGTGGAATACAATTTTAACTACGGTGCGTATATGGCCGGCAAAGCTCCCGACTCCAATATCTTTTTGAAGGCGGGTGACACGATCGTGGTGGAGAACTAGGGGCGAACGATGCGACGGATCCTGCTGTACATGTTGCTCTTGAGTGCTTCCGTTTCGGCGAACGCTGCTGAAAATGAGTTAAAACTCGGTGTGACGACTGCAACCCAATACAATACGAATGTGGCCAATGTCTCCCAAGGCAAAGAGGACTCGTTTGCCTTCGATATTGGTCCCAAAATTAAGTTCGATTCGGCGGGTGCCAAGTACGAAGCCGGAGCGAGCTATTCAACCCACTTCGCAACGTATAGCCAAGACGGTCGTCGAGATAACTTGAGTCATCACGTAGGCGTGCACGCGGACTACCGGCCGACGTCGCGGCTGAAGTTTGGCATTAACGACGTGTTCAGCCTCCAGTCCGATGCGGACCGTGACTTTACCGATAACAGTGCCACTGCAGCCGTCGGTGGTGAAACGACGACCAACGACGGAAATGGCGACAAGGACACCGTTCGCAACGTTCTCAATGCTAAGGCCCGATACGCATTCAGCCCACGTTTATCGGCGAACTCGAGCTTTGGCTATTCGATCGTGGAGCGTCAGGACCTGGATCTCGCCGACACCAACCAGGTTTCAGGGCGCTTTAACGGCGAGTACACAATCAGCCCGAAAGACTCCATCGGCATCGGAGTTAACCTGCGTCATCAAACAGTAGAGGCGGCCAACGAAATTGTCGTCGATGGTCGGAACCTCGGCGACAACATCACCGACTACTACGGCTTCTTCGCCTTTATCAACCATCGCTTCACGCCCCTGCTCTCAGCAAGCGTGAGTGGCGGTCCGACTTGGCTACTTGCGAATCGCAAGAACGACGGCGAAAAAGGTTCGACGAGCACGGACTACTTTGCAAATGCATCCCTCATTGCGGATATCAACGGCGGTTCGGCCTCCGTGTCTTATCAGCGCAGCAGCTCTGATTTTGCGCGCACCTCGACCGCATTCATCCAGGACGCAGTGAGCGTCAATGCTGACTGGGCAATGTCCAGACGCTTGCTCTTTGGCGTTGTCGGGGAATGGAACCAGCGCAAGGCAATTTTAAGGTTCGACAACGCAGCTTTTGTCGACAAAGTAAAGCAGTGGCGCGGCGCAGCGACGGCGACGTATCACTTGCGCCCCGACCTGTCGACGCACCTGACATTTGACTATTTACGCCAAAAAGCGACAGGGCAATCCGACGAGGGAGCCAGTGATCGCTTTAGGCTTGTACTGCGATTCGATTACAACGCGCGAGCGTTTCGTTTCTAAGGGAATGGATTTTTCGGAATGACGAACGAAGCCGGATTACAGATTGACTTAATAGGTGGCCTCAAGCGCCGCGGTTATATCGCGAGTGTGATCGCAGGTGCGATTACGCTTGTGGTGTATTGGATCGCGATGGCCTTGCCGAACGAGTACACCGCAAGTGCGATTCTGCTGGTCGAGCCACAGGCGGTCAACGAGCGCCTCGTTGAGGCGGGCGCCGCAGGTGTGGATCTCAATGAACGCTTGAACTTGATGACGGCCGAGATTCTCAGCCGCACGCGCTTGTCGCGTATTATCGAAGAACTTCAGCTCTACCAAGATGACGCAAAGACGCTGACCCGACAAGAAATCGTGGACAACATGCGGAGCATGGTCTCCGTGCGACCGGTGATTCCCGAGTTGACTCGAGGCATGCGGAACACGACCGCTCCTGAGATCAACACGTTTCAGGTCTTCTTTACTTCCGCGTCGGCCAAGACTGCGGCGGATGTTGCCCAGAAGCTCGCAAATGATTTCATTCAAGAGCACATCTCGGACCGGGTGAAGACGACCCAGACGAGTCTCGAGTTTATTTCCGCCGAAGAGGTGCGCCTCGCAACGCGTATCGCGGAGATCGATTCTGCCCTTGCGGAGATCAAAGAGAGGAACGCATTGAGCCTGCCCGAAAACCTCGGCAACAATCAGCGTACTCTCGAGCGGGACTTGGGCGAGTTGCGTTATGCACAGCGACAGCTCGATGTGGCGCGCAGTGATTTGAGTTTTTGGGAACACCAGTTTCGCGCCGCCCAGGCCATTGGTCAGGATGAAAAGGAAGACGCGCTGTCCCCGGCACGCCGTGTTCAGGGTCTCGAGCTGCAGCTAAAAGAGCTGCTCGCCCGTGGCTTTACCGAACGCCATCCAGACCTCATCAGCTTGAAGGCGGAAATCGCTTCGAACCAACGAGAGCAGGAGAGAGTCGAGGCCCTCGCAGGTGCTGAGTCCGAAGACGAGCCCGCGGCGATGAACTTCCCCGAGCAAAACGCCGCAGCGGAAATGCAGCGAGCCGATCTTCACGTGAAAGCGCTCGAGCAAGAAGTAATTCGCATCGAGGTGACCCTCGACGAACTGCGAGCGAACCTCGCCGGAACGCCGCGTGTTGCCGAGCAGCTCGATAGCTTCCAGCGACAACACGCTCAGCTTTCTCAGAGCCTCCTTAGCTTCTCCAATCTACGACTTGAGGCGGCAGTACAAGCCGATCTTGAGCGACGCCAATTGGGTGAGCGGTTTCGAATTTTGGAATCAGCGATCCCTCCGCGCAAGATCTCTTCACCCAACCGTGGCTTGATTCTAATTCTCGGTCTGGTCTTCGGCATGACGGTCGGCGCGGTAGTCGGCGTAGCGGCCGAAGGGACCGATCCCTCTTTCCACGTGGAGCGGGATCTGCAGTCTTCCGTGGGGATTCCGGTGTTGGCCGTGATCCCGGCCATCAGCTTTGAAGAAGATCTCGAGCGCGTCCGCCGTTCCTATACGATGCGAGCGGTGGCGCTCACCGCGATTGCCGGCTTCGGACTGCTCGGTGGTTTTGGCACCTACATGTTTGTCAACGGAGTACCCGGTTGGCTCAGTGGCCTGATGGGACCCGGCGGCGATGACGAGACCGAAGATACAGAGGCCTATCGCTATCAAGTGCAGGATCCGTGGGCTTAGTGGCACAATGAATCAATGGGGTTTGAAGTAACCAATGTACTGTGAGCATTACGGATTCGTTCGTCGTCCATTCGAGATGACCCCCGATCCATCGTTTCTCTATTTGGGAGAAGCGCATCGGGAAGGTCTGGCGACCCTCGTCTACGGAGTGCAATCCGGCAAAGGATTCGTACTGCTGACCGGTGAAGTTGGGACGGGCAAGACAACATTGTTGCATGCATTGTTGGCCCAGCTCGATTCGGCGACCGCGTCGGCTTTCATATTCAACCCTCGCCTGAGCCCACTCGACTTTTTCGAGATGTTGTTTCAAGAGTATGGGATTGAGAAGAAGTGCACGAGCAAGGCCGAGTACCTGATCACATTTAATGAGTTCTTGATCGAGCGACTCGCCAACAATGAGCCGACTCTTTTGATCGTCGACGAGGCGCAAAACCTCTCGCCCGAAATGCTCGAGGAGATTCGATTGCTATCGAATCTTGAGACGCCTACGTCAAAATTGATTCAGATTATGCTGATTGGGCAGCCAGAGCTTAACGAGATGCTCTCACGGCCAGACTTGCGCCAGTTGCGTCAGCGAATCGCACTGCGTCATCATCTGCGCCCGTTCAACGCGGCCGAATTGCGGGAGTACGTAGCCGAGCGTCTCGCTCGTGCGGGATATACGGGCAAGCCGATTTTCAATAGGGCTGGGTTCAAGGCGCTTTTTGAAGCGTCGTTAGGCACGCCACGAATTATCAACAACGTGTGTGACGCAGCTCTCTTGCAAGGCTACGCGCGGGAATTGTCGACGATCGATGGGAAATTGATTCGAGAAGTAGTCGAGACGCTTCAGCTCGGAGAGCCGGTGCAAGAGAGTACGGGCGCGCGCGGAAACGGCGGGCGCAAGAAGGGGTTCTTTGGCTTGTTCCGCTAAGGAACTTTTGGTTTTTCAATTGCGAGTTGGGCAGGTAACTCGCACAAGCAGTTTGAATAGGTAATTTGAATGGGTAATTACGAAGCGTTGCAAAAGGCCGAGCGCGAGCGGCGAGAGAAGGTTTCCGGCGACAAAGCCGCGCCCGTCGACGCGTTGAGTTGGGATACGACGCCGCAGACCGCTCCGCCCGCTGAAAAGCCAGGGCTGCTGAAGCGCATGCGTCGATCGAGAGAGAGGAAAAGCTCGATCCCCGTCGCCGATGTAAACGAAGTTAATAAACGACGAATCGCGATTCTGCGACCCGAGTCCTACATCTCCGAGCAGTTTCGAATGCTGCGCGGGCGAATCGATTCGCTGGCGGCCCAGCGCCCGCTCAAGACCGTAGGGATGACCAGTGCAAACCCAGGAGAGGGCAAGAGCACGGCTGCAATCAACCTGGCTGTCGTCGAATCCCTTGGTCTCGAAAAACGCATCTTGCTGGTTGACTGCGACATGCGGCGCCCGACCGTGCATCGCTCCCTCGGGGTCGCTCCGGACATGGGATTGGCTGAAATTTTGTTGGGACGCGCCACGCTGGAACAGTCAGTTGTTCGGGCAGAAGGCACCAACCTCGATGCTCTCGTCGTGCGATCGCAACCCGACAATCCCTCGGAGCTACTCGCGTCGGAGCAGATGAAAGCGCTACTCGAAGAAATGACCAAGCGCTACGACCGTATTATATTGGATACTCCTGCAACCCTTGGTTTGCCGGACTCAAAGATCGTCTCCGAACTCTGCGACGGTGTTGTTGTTGTTGTTCGCGCGGATGTCACACCGCGCGAAGAAGTTGGGGCGGTACTTGATATTTTGGATCGGCGCAGAATCCTGGGCATGATCCTGAACGGCGCCGACATCAGTCGCGAGAGTTACGGTTACTACTAGTCCCCGATTGTTCGTGAGGAAATTTTGTCGGCTTCCATGATCTTACTCCCGTTCGGGGTCGCGATGATCGTCTCCGCGTTGTGCACGCCGCTGGCGATGTGGCTGTCACGTGCGTTGGGTGTTGTCGATAAACCGAACGAGCGCAAAGTGAGTTTACGCGACCATATGCCTTTGATGGGCGGGCTTGCGGTTGCCGCGGGTGCCGGAGCAGGGCTCTTTGCAGTGTCGATTCAGTTCGGCCCCGAAGTGTTGCCCCCCGACCGCCTGCGCGGTTTTCTCTACG
>JBLHOB010000104.1:0-8271 GCA_047619425.1 Myxococcota bacterium | reverse complement strand
GTCTTGCGTTCGGCCGAAGCCTCGAAGCGTTCTTTGGGAAGCTCGCTGCTCGCGCTCGCCAGATACTGCAAGGTCGCCACCGAGCCGTCCGCAAAGCCAAGGGTCGCAACCATGGAGTCATCGCGTTCGGGGTCGCGCCCCAACGCTCGTGCGTTGACGCTCGTTGGAAGTTCACCGACAAGATAGATACACAGGTCAATAAAGTGGCAGCACTCGCCAATGATGCGACCACCGCCAGCGGTCGGATCCGTGATCCAGGTGCCCCCCGGCGTTGCGCCTGCGGCAATCGTATAGCCGAGTGCCATGGGCTCTTGGCGCTTTGCGAATACATCGCGCACCGCTTTGGCGTGGGGAGAGAAACGGCGATTGTAGCCGACGCTTAAAAAGCCGTTGGTCTCTTGAGCGGTTGCAATGAGCTCTTTTACCGATGCGCTGTCGAGCCCGATCGGCTTCTCGAGCCACACCGCCTTGCCACTGCGCAACGCCTGGCAAGCGATCGAAGCGTGGCTGTCGTGTTGGGTAGCGACAAAGACAAGATCGACTTCGCTGTTATTGAAAACTTCGTCTGGATCGGTACCGCAGCTCGCGAAGTCAAACTTCTCCGACGTACGGAGAGCCGAGGGCCCGGTCGCGGTAACGATCGACACCCTGCGAACGTTTGACGCGCCCGAAAGCGCGGGAAGCAGTTGTGCCTTCGCGTAGTTTCCCGCACCGATGAAGGCAACGCCGAGGTCGCCATTTTTGCGCGCCGCCGGAGCCTTCCGCTCAAGGGTGCGACGCGTGTCGGGAGTGCCGGGGTACTTGAAGATGATGGCCAGATTCTTCCGCTCGCCCTTGGCGAGGGCCTCGTAGGATTTTTCGGCATCGTCGAACTTGACGATTTCGGCGTCAAGGCGGCTCGGGTCTACATCACCCGCTGCTGCGAGATTTACGAACGCCTGCAGGTTTCGATTCTCAGTCCAACGCACGTAGGAGATCGGATAGTCGAGGCCAAGCTCTTCGTAGCGGCGGTCATAGCGGCCGGGGCCGTACGACATGCTCATACGCAGCTCGAGTTCTTTTTCATAAAAGGTGCGACGTTCGAGATCCATCGCCGTTGCACCGACGATCGCAACACGACCCTTCATGCGACACAACTCTGCGGCGAGTTGAATCGGTGCCGAGCTGTTGGAGGCTGCGGTGACGACCACGAAGTCTGCACCATAACCTTCCGTTGCCTGGTTTTTCCAAGCATCGTGGTCATCGCCCGGGGTCGCGCCCCAGGTGGCGCCTTGTTCGAGTGCCTCGTCGATACGACGTTGATCAATGTCGATCGCAAGCACACGACAACCAGCCGCGCGCAAAAGCTGTACGGCGAGTTGGCCAATCAATCCCAACCCGATCACTGCCGCGACTTCACCCAGACGCGGATCTGCGACGCGAACGCCCTGCATCGCAATCGCACCGAGCGTTGCATAGGCGGCTCGGTCGAGTTCGAGTTCGTTCGGAACATGGACGACGAGGTTTTCGGGCACCGTCACAAGTTCGGCGTGGTTCGCATAGCCAGCACCCGCGCACGCAACGCGATCGCCCGGCGCAAAATTGTCGACGCCTTCTCCAACTGCGACCACGACACCCGCGCACGCATAACCCAAAGGTTGGGGTGCTTCGAGTTTCGTTGTCACCGCACGGTAGGTGGGCATGGGCCCTTCGTGCTGTAGCTTGCGAAGGACTTGCTTTACGAGATCCGGACGGCTGCGAGCTTTGGAGACCAACGACTTGCGCGCGAAATCCAGGGCCATCTTTTCCGTACCCGGAGAAACGACGGAGTAGTGGTTGACGACGAGTACTTGGCCTGGGGCCGGAGTCGGTGAGGGGACCTCAACGAGTTCGAGTTCGCCGCTACGTGCGCTTTGCAGAATCTGCTTCATGAGTTCTTTCGTGAGTCTCGTTCGATGTGCCCGGCCCAGCCGGGATGTGGAACGAAGGTTTTTTCGCAGACAATGTCGTCGAGGCTTCGCATCACCAACTCGTGGTTGACGGTGGCAGTGGCCTCGATTCGAGTTTCTGCGACCTCGACTTCGCCGGGTTCACGTACTGCTGTAATACGCGAACCGGTATCTCTCATCGGTTCGCGCAGCTTGGGAATCAACTCTTCGTTGAAACCCATGAGACGAACGGCCACCAAGTCTACGGCCACGGGGTCCGTGCCTGCCACAACGGCGCCCAGCGGCACGCCGGTTGTCGCGAGTGGCCCTTCGCCTTCCCCCGCCACGATGCCGTCGAGAATCGTGAGCACCGTGCGCACGGGCCCAGGCGCGTCGAGCGAGAGCCCCGCGCGATCGCTGTAATAGAGGGAGCGATTGAGATCGCAGCACATCCGCCACGTGGTGCGGTTGCCATGCCAGTTGCCCGCGCGGATGAAATCGTCGCCTCGGGTTGCAGACTCCACCTTCCGCACGGCTCGAAAGAATTGGGTCCCTTTGCCTCGGGCGAGGAGGGGGCGCGCGATTTCCGTCGCACTGCTGCGCAGGCGGTCGATCAACCTCGCTTGCGGGAACTCGTCGCCGCCTTCTTTTACGGAACCGAGACTGTGGTGAGGCAACCAGTTCTTATCGCCGTTGATGCCGACCAGGTTCTTGAGCGCGAGGGTGACGCCTGTCTTCTTGTGCGTCTTGAGCTTGGGCAAGTTTACGATGAGGTCTGCGGACAAGACGGTTTCGCTGAGCAGGTATTCGTTGCGTCCGTCGCGATGGTGCTCGGAGGTCGGCCCCGGGTCGTAGTCGGCACCGCGAAAGCGGTTGGGGTCGAGCCCTGATCCTTCAAAGAAACTCTGTCGGCCGAGATCCACTGCGCGATAGCCCATAGGATCGCCGGGCAGGGTTTTGCGCTCGACGATAATGCCGCCGTCAAATACGACGGCCTCGCGGCGAAGATCGATCACCTTGAACGTTCGGCCAATTGCGGCGGCGTGGGCAGCTAGCTCGTCCAGGCCCGCAAGCACGCGAATCTTGTCAAAGTCGCAGTCTTGTTGCGGTGCTTCGGCAACGATCACTTCGCCTTGTTGCCCGGCGGCGAGCATCGCGTAGTCGGCGACCGCGCGCAGAACCGCGCCGTGGGTGATTACGCTCTCGACACTTTCACCTTCGTCCTCAAGGGGGTTCCAGTGCCGGATAAAGTTTGGCTTCAGGACGATCGCTGCACCGGGCCGCACCAAGTCTGCGAGCGGGTTCCAGGTTGGACGACCGTAGTGCGCGGCGTCGAGGCCCAAAGCGTGAAGTGACTCGCGCACGGCCGCGTAAACGTGGTTGAAGGGCGCAGCCCCCGCCGAAGGTGCCGATAAGAACTGAGCGAACTCCGGGTAGTCTTCACCTGGAGCAAACGGCGGCTCAAGCCCTTGGTACGAGGGTTTGGTGTGGACTAGAGCGACCCGAATCACAAAACCTCTCCTATCGCCTGGTGCACTTTTGCTCTCTTGGGGTGCGAAACGTTTGAAGCGCCATCAAGTTGGCAGGCCCGAATTGCGTCGATCCACCGTCGGGCACAGAGCACGCATCCCTCGACCCTTTTTGATGGTCGCAATTGTAGATATCGGCCCATTGCTCGCGCAGCTGAATTTTTGTTGTCGGGTAGCGCACCTTACTCGGGCGCCAACGTATCGCATCAACGGATCGGCTGCCGGTAGGGGGTAGGGGGCGTTTTGGGCGCATCTGCGGGGCCCGCTATATTGGCCGCGCTAGTGTCCACCGATCACAAACCCAATGTGACCCAATGTGAATCGCCCGTGAGGATCTGTGTCCGGCCCAGTCGAAGAGCTCTGTTCTCGCCATAACTACCCGGACGCATTGCGCGACGTGCTGACGACTCTCGTCGACGCCAGCGAACGCGCGTATCCCAAGCTGGTGAGTTTCGTTTTGAGCGGGAGCGCGGCCACGGGGGACTACGTCTGGCGGGAGCGCAACGGCACAGTCGAGTTGGTCTCAGATCTCGACATGATGCTCTTTGCCGACAAAGACGGGTCTCATCCCGAGCTTCTCGACGCCGCCATTGCGCAGATCAAAGGTCAACACCCCGGAGCCTTATTTCAGGTAGACATCGCAACGAGCCCGCCGGCGGCACTCGATGCCATCGCGCCGAGCTTTCAGATGGTCGAAACGGGACGCAGCGGCGCAGTTTTGGCCGGGGAGGATGTCCTTGCGCGCTACCCCGACACATTTGACGGTCGCACTGCACGACGCTCTTTCCTCGGCAATTTGTGGAAGCCCTTCTTGTATTGGAGCCCGCCAGGCGGGCCAAACGACATGATCTACCAACAGGTCTGCGCGCGTTTCTTTCTCGATGTCCCGCTGCTCGCCTTCGCGGCGCAGGGGCGCTGTGTGGCCGGCCATCGCGCGCGTGCGCAGGAATACTTGAAGTCGCCAAAACGCGACGGCCTCTACTGCGAGGCGCTCCGGGAGCGCGTCGCCTGGGCGATCGGGGCCCGAAGCCATCCAAGCGACCAACGCGAAGGCCTCGAAGCAGCCGTCGCGCATTTCGCATTCTTGGTGGTGAGTGCCCTCGACGGCCAGGGCACACCGCCCGAAGACCCGAGCCCCGCGCTCGCCAAACGTCTGGCCCTGTGGTTGCCCAGACGCAGTGGCCGTCGCATCGCAGGCGAATTGCGGAGTGCTCTTCGCAAACCCACCATGCCACTGCGTGACCTTCAGTGGGTTGTGGCGCGAAAAGAAGCCACCGGGGGTGCTGCGCTATTGGGGTTGTTGGCGTTTCTGGCGACCGAAATCGGCGGGCAGCTATCGGGCGAGACCGTCCCGGGAGTCGGCGCACGGCTCGGAGAGTATTCGAGACAACCCGCCTTGCGGCGCAAGCAGGGTGAATCGACCCTTGCATTCGTCTACCGCTGTAAACGCGCCTATCGATTGGGGCTCTCAACCCTCTATCCCTCCCTCGAGAAGAAGGAGCCGGGGGTCGAAGATTTTCTCCAAACCCCGCCATCCGGCTAGCACCTCTACCTCATACGCCCCGCAGCCCGATTGGCCCCGCGGGGCGCAATTCAAATTTAACATTTCGGGGTTTCTCGCCGATGTGCAAGTGAGCGGCGAATGTCCCCTAACTCTTGGTAAATAACGATATTTTCCGGTTCCGGTAAGCTAGTTCGGCAGATCGCCCCAGCGCGGCCGCTCGCGTGGGTTGATGTTGACGGGTCTGCCCGACTGCGCGCGACGATACGAAGGTGAGTTCCATTGGATAATCCCGCACCGCCCACACCACTTCTCAGCTCTGTCTTGGGCTTCGCGATTTCGCTGATCGTGCTGGTTTGCTTTTACATGGTGCGGCCGCGAGAAGAACGCGGCTGGCTATTCCGTCTCGCCCTCGGCGCCTTCCTCATCAAAGCCATCCTTGTCCCGCTCTACTTCTGGTGGCTCGTTTCGATCGGCAACTTTGGCTTCGCATATTTTGATGCCCGTGGTCACCACGAAGAAGGCATCAACATCGCCGAGGAGATTACGTACGACTTACCCGAGTACACCTGGGGTTGGCGTGCACGTGACTCGGGCTTCTACAAGCTCACGGCCTACACCTACATGCTCTTCGGACCCAACACACTGATCATCCGCTTCTTCTTGATCATGTGTATCAGTGTCTCGCTGCTCTACGTCTACCGGATAACCAAGTTATACGCAGATGAACGGACAGCCCGCTTTGCCGCGGGCCTACAAGCGTTCTTACCGTTTCCGATTCTACTCTCGCTCAACCATCGCAAGGACCCGTTGGTCCAGCTGATTGTGTTGTTCATGTTCTATCACTCGGTGAAGGTGTTTCGACAAGAGCCGGGCTGGATGCGGTCCGCCGCATTTACAGCGATGGGACTCATTGCCGTCTATCCGTTTCGCAGCGGCCTGATCCTGCCCTTCATCGGGGTCATGGTGATTTGTTTTGTGCTCGCCAACCGCAACGTGGTGCAGGGCATGGCGGTCACGATTGTCACGGTGATGGCGCTGCTGACGTTTCAACTCGCGATCCCCGACGACTCGAAGGTCAACCTCGATACGTACGGCAATCGCGTTGAAGCGACACTCGAGGGCAGCGCGCGCCTGGCAGACGCGGGAGGGCTCACCAGTCTTCTGCGCGTAACGGGGTTGACCGACATCTACAAGATTCCGTTTGCCGCGGCGGTGTACCTGATCCTTCCCTACCCACCGGAGTTTCGCGTCGATGCGATCGGAAGTTTATCCACCTCCCTGAACCTGTTTACGGTGTTCTTTTTGCCGCATCTGCTGATCGGCGTCTGGAGTTTGATTCGGGCGCCGAATTGGCGCGCCAATCTACCGCTACTGGTATTCCCATTTGTCTTTTTGCTGGTGCTCGGCGCCGTGCACATTGGAGTGATTCGCTACAAGCAAATCTTCTTTCCCGTTTGCCTCATCTGGACAGCGATCGGTTGGCAGATTGGTGCGAGCTTCCAATTCAAGTTTTTGATCTACGGCGGCCTGTTTTCGTTGGGCAGCGCAATTTATCTATTCCGGTACCTCATGTGATGGGCGGCTCAATCTCTGAAAGATGTGCCGCAACGCCTCGATGTAGGAGGTGTGGATGACTGCTAGCTCTCCAGCGAATCCGAAACCGCGCAAGCGCGTTTGGATATTGACGCGACACTTCCCGCCGGACGTCGGCGCGTTGTCATATCGCTTGAAGCATCTCGCGGACGTGCTCGCCCGCGATTACGAAGTCACCGTGCTGACCGCGCAGCCCAATCGCTACGAGGGCGCAGCTTCGGCCCCCGCAATTGAACACCACCCAAACTTGACCATTCGCAGAATCTCGAGCGTGCAACTGCTGCAATCGCGCGGCAAGGTCGCGCGGCTCCTCACCGAACTCCTCGGCGCCTTGTGGATGTCGCTGGTCGCTCTGCGTCACCGCGGCAAGATGGACATCGTCTTCGCCACAACTCCGCCATTCTTTTACGGGCTACCGGGCTTCGTCGTGCGCGTCTTCGGACGCCGCCCGCTAGTGCTCGACTTACGTGACCTCTGGCTCGACTGGGCCGAAGAGACCGGGCTCTTGCGCAACGGATTGCTCGTTTGGGTGATGCGCACCATCGAACGCAAGATCATTTGCTCGGCCGACCATCTAACGCTCGCAACGGAGGGCTTCCGCACGCTTCTAATCGAGCGCCACGGCATCGCACCCGACAAGGCAACCGTGGTCTTCAATGGTCTCGACAAGGTATTGATCCCAGACACAATCGCGCCGGCACGTCCGCGCGGCGAAGGCCAGCCACTCAACGTCTTGTACGCCGGCAATCTCGGTCCGTCACAAAGCCTGCTCGGCATTGCAGACGGCATGGTGGCGAGCCTCGACAAGTGGCCCACGCTTACCATCACGATCGTTGGCGACGGCGGCCAATGGCAAGCGCTCAGCGAAGTCGCTCATCCGCGGCTCCAGGTGTTACCCCACACGAGTCGCGAAGAACTCGCACGGATGTGCCGCGAGACGGACGCCTTCTTACTTCACCTCGCCGCCCTAGATGTCTACAGCCACACCGTCCCGTCAAAGCTTTTTGAGTATGCGGTTTACGAGAGACCCATTCTCTGTGGCGTGGTGGGGGAAGCGGAGGCGATTTGCCGACGCCACGCCGACTGTTTTGCCTTTACGTCGGACAACTCCGAGTCGTTTTCGGATGCAATGGACCGCGTGTGTTCGGGGAAAGACCCGGACAACGCCGATGTACCACGCGCAGAAATCGAAGAGATCATGCGCGCGAGTCGTGCTCCTGTTTGGCGCAAGGTGTTCGCGAAAATCCCATGACCCCGGCCTCGCAGCTTGCGCTATTCGACTTCGACAAGACACTCGTCTCTCGCGACAGCTTTCGACTCTTCGGCAATCTCGGGGCTCAGTCCGCAGTTCGGCGAGCCACGCTGCTCGCTTACGCGGTGCTCGCAAAACTCGGCACCTTTGACAACCGTCGCTACAAGGAGCTCGTGCTCGACGCGGTTTGGTGCGGACGCGACCAGGAAGAACAACAGTTGTTGCTCGACACGTTGAACAGTGCGATGGGCGATCTAGCGATCGACTCCGCCTGGGAAAGGTTGCACCAGCACCTTGGCCAGCAGGACGGCGTCGCTGTGTTGTCCGCGTCTCCCGAATTCTATCTTGCCCCGTACCTCGCAAGCGTCTCGTCGGAGATTGAAGTCCACGGCTCGCAAGTCGTTGTTGGAGAAGACGGTGTTCATGTCGACAATCTGTATCGCGAACGCAAAGCAGCGCGTGCACGACAAGTCATTGAGCGTCGAA
>JBLHOB010000103.1:0-8296 GCA_047619425.1 Myxococcota bacterium | reverse complement strand
TCGGCGTACCTTGGGCTCTTGGTTTTACGAGCCTGTTGCTTCCGGAGCAAGCGCAGGAGTACTCGACCGCGGGTGCGTCGACGCTGGTCGCCCTCTTTGCGGTTGTGATTTTGCTGGGCTTGCTGCCTCTGGCCGCGGCGGGGCTCGTTGAGATGCGTCGCTCGGTCGAGTGGTTTATTGCGCTGCGCTACCTCGTCGCCAAACGCCGTCAGGTCTTTATTTCGGCAATCAGCGCGATCTGCGTCGGTGGTATCGCGGCCGGGGTCTGCTTAATCATTGTTGTGTTGTCGGTGATGAATGGCTTTGAGGCGACCTGGCGCGATGAGATCCTCGGCAATCGGGCTCACTTCACGGTCCACAGCGGTGTCGGCGAGATCAGCGGTTACGAGGAAGTCCTTGAGGTGGTGCGTGGCGTGCCCGGAGTGACGGGAGCATCGGCGTACATTGACGCCCAGGGCATGGTGCGAGGTGACGGGGGCGACATCTACAGTGTTCGTCTGCGCGGCATCGACCCGACTTCTGTGGCCGACGTAACCGACCTGCGCTCGGACATGATCAGCGGCTCTCTCGATGCGTTGAGCGTCCTCCACGGTGCGGACGAAGGTGCGAAAGACCCCGGAATCGTCATCGGGAATCAACTCGCCGTTTCTTCCGGCAAAAACGTTGGTGACACCGTTGTGTTGATCTCGCCGGTTGGCGGCCCGAGAACCCCAATGGGGCCCTCACCGAGGATGATGCAGTTTCGTATCGTGGGCGTGTTTCAGTCGAGCTTCTTTCAGTATGACGAAGTCTTCACCTATACAAGCCTTCCTGCGGCCCAAGACTTTCGCAAAGCGCAGGACGTGGTCGACGGCATTGAAGCGCGCACGACGGACTTCTACCGGTCGCGTCGCGTCGGCTCGGACGTGCGACTTGCGCTTGGCTATCCGTACTTCACGCGGGACTGGAAAGAGTTCTTTCCGACCTTTTTTCAGGCGCTCAAAAGCGAACGCATCATGATGTTCTTGTTGCTGACGATGATCTTGGTGGTCGCTGCCTTCCTGATCGTCGCGACGCTCATCATGATGATCATGGAGAAGTCGAGCGACATCGCCATCCTCAAGGCGATGGGTGCGGAAGATGCCGTCATTGAGAGGATCTTTGCCATCGAAGGCACGTTGATCGGCTTGATGGGCACGTCCATTGGTGTCGGAGGCGGTATCGCGGTGACGAACCAACTCGTCTGGTTTCAACAAACCATCGAGGGGTTAACGGGCATCGATACACTGCCCGCGAGCATTTATCAGTTTTCCAGCCTGCCCTCGAGTGTCGATCCACTGCAGGTAGGGATGATGGCAGGGATCGCGATGGTGCTTTCGTTGGGCGCCACATTGTTGCCGAGTCGCCAAGGCGCGCGCCTCGACCCGGCGGAGGCGCTTCGATATGAGTAGCGCCCGAGTGAGTGTGCACGATGTCTGTTGAACCCCAGCCCGAGAAGCCCAAGGCGGCTTCGGAGCCCCTGGTCAAGATTTCGAAGTTGACCAAGAGCTACGAAACCGGAGATGGCACTCTCGATGTGCTGAAGGACCTCGAGTTCGAGGTGCAGGCAGGCGAGCGCATCGCGGTGGTGGGGCAGTCGGGTGTCGGCAAGTCGACCTTCCTTCACATTCTCGGGACCCTCGACCATCCGACATCGGGCAATCTGTACTTTCGCGGAGAGGATGTCTTCGCCAAAGACAACGCTGGGTTGGCCAAGATTCGCAACGAATTTCTCGGCTTTGTTTTTCAGTTTCACCATTTGCTGCCCGAGTTCAGTGCGCTCGAAAACGTGATGATCCCGGGCTTGATCCAGCGCCGCAGTCGCAACGAAATGCGCGATCGCGCCGTAGCCATTCTCGAAGAAGTCGGTCTCGGGCACCGCATCGACCACCGGGCGGGCAAGCTCAGTGGTGGCGAGCGCCAGCGCGTCGCAGTTGCCAGGGCCCTGGTTCTCGATCCGCCGCTAGTTCTGGCCGACGAACCCACTGGCAATCTCGATCCGACGATCGGAGAGCAAATTTCAGAACTCTTGTTTGAAATCAACCGCACTCGGGGTACGACACTGATTGTTGTGACCCATAACGAGCGCATGGCGGAGAAGCTCGGCAAGACTCTTGTGCTCGAAGGCGGGAAATTCGTCGCCGACAACGGCAATTGGGCGAAGCAGTGATGAAGCGGGCTGCCGATTTTCTTTCGACTGGGGCCACTTTTTCAAGATTGGCAATTGGGGCTGCACCAAAGCCGCAGACACATGTCAATTGCGGGCTAGACTGCGCCCCCCGAAACCCGTTTGACCTGGGCCCTGATCGCCCGGCTGTTGGAGTGAATCTTGATCGCTGAAGGCCAGCTGGCGTCGCGCGCCTTCGCGCTCTCGTTTCTGTTCGCGCTGCTTGTTGTTGCGAGTGCACCGTTGGGATTGGCGGCCCCGGCTTCGGCTCAGGGGCTCGAGGAAGCTGCAGAAGCAGCCCCATTCGACGAAGCCTCGGTTGAGCTCCCAGCCGATTCAGGCCGTATTCAAATTGCCGTCCTGCCGTTCCGCATTCACAGTGCCCGGTCGCTCGGCTATTTGACGCAATCGCTTTCGGATCTACTCGCGACGCGGCTCGCCTCGACGGGCAAGGTCGACATCACGAGTTCCGTGGCGGTGACTGAAGCACTCGGCGGAGAAGGGCAGGTTGAACTTTCCGAAGAAGAGATTCGCGCTCTTGCCAAAAGGCTTGCTGTAAAGGCCATCATCTCGGGCAGCATCACCGAACTGGCCGGTCGCTTCAGTCTGGACGTGCGTCTCACACCGGCGGGCGACGGTCGGAGCTCGTCGATTGCCATCATCGCGGCGAGTGAAGAAGAATTGATCGGTCGCCTGGGCGAGTTGGCGGACCGCAGTGTTGCCGCGCTGTCCGGCGTGGACTCGGACAAGATCAGCCGGGTCGAGTTTCAGGCCGCGGGCGAGATTGAAGAAGAACTTCGAGCTGGGCTCACCTACAAGGTCGGCACCACGTACGAGCCCGCTGAGGTGCGTAGCGATCGCGCCAAAATGGAGGAGCACCCCGGAGTCGCTCGAGTGACCCTCGACGTCGAACGCGGGCCCGACGGCGTTGTGCTGGTGTACCGAGTGATTCGCAGCGAGCGGTTGTTCGGCCAGGCCGCGCGAGAGCGTGAAGGCGCGCCCATTGGCGAGATCGTAGTCCGAGGCAATCGGCGCATCGACGCCGACGCGATTTTGAGCCGTGTTCGCTCGGAAGTTGGAGCACCGCTCAACGAAAGCGACGTGGCGAGTGATATTCGCTCGGTGTTTGAACTGGGTTTCTTTGGCGACGTGCGCGCTTTTGTCGACGACGGTGAAGCGGGCAAACTCCTGATCTTCGAAGTCGCCGAAAACCCGGTTGTGCGGCAGATCTCGATTTCGGGCAACGACAATCTCGACAGCGACAAGATCAAAGAGATCCTGACGCTCACGACAGGTTCAACGCTGGATCGCTCGCTGCTCAAGATCAACAGTGAGCGCATCAATGCCTTGTATCGCGCCGAGGGCTACTACCTCGCGGAGTCGGGCTACAAGATCGAGCCCATGGTCGAAGGCTCGGTGGTGATTCACTTCGAGGTGGAAGAAAACGAAAAGCTCCGCTTGAAGAAGGTCGCCTTTACGGGCAACGATGCCTTTACGAGCCGCGAGTTGATGGCCGAGTTTGCCACGAAACTGTGGCGCCCTTGGTCCTACGCCACCGCTTGGTTCGATCGTTCGGGGACCTATTCAGAGCCGGTATTCATGCGCGATATGCGCGGCATCGAAAAGATGTACAGCGACGTCGGCTATCTGCAGATCGAACTTTCAGAGCCGGGCATCGATGCGACGGAGAAGGGCCTCACGGTCCATGTAGCCGTGAAAGAGGGCCCCCAATTCAGCGTCGGCAAGCTGGACATCAGTGGCGATGACTCCGTTGATTTCAACGTGCTACTGGCCAAGCTTCGGCTCAGCACCGGCGAGATATTCAACCGATCCCATCTCACCGAAGACGTCGAGATCCTCGAGCGTCACTACACGGATCGTGGGTTCTACTTTGCTGGCGTGCAGCCGGGCACTCGCTTGAACCCCGAGACAAAGACCATCGACGTCGAGTTTCAAGTTAAGAAGGGCCCGCTCTACTTCATTCGCCACATAGACATTGCCGGCAACACAACGACCATCGACCCGGTGATTCGCCGCGAACTCAAGCTCGTCGAAGGGCAGCTCTATTCGGCCCGCGATCTCCAGATCAGCAACTCGAAGGTTCAGCAACTCGGTTACTTCGAGGACGTGTCCTTCGAGCCCGAGCCCACCGAGGATCCGTCGCAACTCGACTTGAATGTTCGCGTGGCAGAAAGGCCGACGGGCTCATTTAGCTTTGGCGCAGGCTTCTCGTCCCAGGACAAGCTTGTCTTTACCGCGGCACTCAGCCAGGCAAACCTCTTTGGCCGAGGCTACGGGGTCAACTTTCAAGTCGACCTCGGCGGCCGCACCAGTCGCTACAATATTTCGGTGCGCGACTCGCACTTTATGGACACGGACTTCAGTGCCGGGGCCTCGCTCTTCTTGACTCGGGTTAACTTCGATAACTTCAAGCAGCGGCAGCGCGGTTTCGACTTGAGCATTGGCCACTCGCTGCGCGAAGACAACACGGCCCAAGGTTTTGTTCGCTACAGCTACTCCCAGCGTAAGATCGAACAAGACACCGGCGTCAACGCGTCGGCTCCCGTGTTTCGACAGATTCTCCAGGGCAACGAAAGCAGCAGTCTGATGGGCCTTTCGTTTCGCAGTGACACACGAAACGACCGCTTCTCGCCGACGGCGGGTAGCGTCTACGGCGCCACTCTTGAAGTGTCGGGGCTGGGCGGCTTTGCGCGATTCGTCCGCATGGAAGCGCGGCACACGCACTACTTCGGTGCGCCGAGGTGGTTGTTCGATCGTTCATCGTTTGTTTTGAGTACTCGCATTGGGTACGCGTACAGCTTTAATACGCTTGGCGACTACGAGTTTCAGGGGCTCGATGGCGCAACGCCCTGCGACAACGGGGCCTGTGACAATGCAGCGCCAATCGACGAGATCGACGAGAGCCTGACCTTGCCGCTGACGGAGCGGTATTTTCTCGGCGGCATTGGGGCCTTCCAGTTGCGCGGATACAAGGCGCGTACCTTGGGCCCGCGCCGCGCGATCCTGTATCGTGCCAACCCCTTCCGCCCCAGTGGCGGCAAAGTCTTTGCGCCGCTCGGGCGCTTGCTCGACGAGAATGCCGGCACCGCGGTTTGCCGCGACGAACTCCCTTCGAACAATACGCTCGGGATCAACACCCAGGGTGATCGCGACGGCAAGTGCAACGACATCAACGACAAGAAGATCAAGGACTTCGAAGATCTCGACGAGACCGACGTCATTGGCGGCAATAAATTCGTTCTGGCGAACCTGGAGTATCGCTTTCCGATCTCTGAAGAAGTCGGGTTGCAAGCCCTCTTTTTCGTGGACGGCGGCAACGCATACGGGGAGGGCGAAACCCTGTTCGATGTGACGGACTGGCGCTACGCTTATGGCGGCGGACTGCTGTGGTTCTCACCATTCGGACCTCTTCAGGTGGTCCTTGGGTTTCCCATCGACCCGCTTTCAGTGGAAAAAAGCCCAGTGTTTGAGTTTTCTGTCGGTGGTTTCGTCCAATAGTTGGTTCGTGTGATTCTCGATCGAGGGAGTCAGACAGCTGAAGTAACAACTTTACGACCCAGGTTCCGCGCGATGCGAAGGTGGCTGCGGGGGCTCGGGTTGTCAGCATGAGAAAGAGGGAGAAAAAGTATGATGCGCGTATCCATGACGGGGAATACCCAACGCAAGGTGTTGGCAGTGGTCATTGCGACCTTGGTAGTTGGCTTTAGCCTCGGAGCGTCAGATGACGCCGGCAAGGTTGGTTTTGTCGATCTCGACCAGGCGATTTCGTCGACGACGGAAGGCAAGGCGGCCCGCGACGAGCTCGAAAGAAAGAAGCGCGAAGCCGAGCAGTCCCTGAACCCGCTGATCGAGCGCTATCAGACGATGGCGAAAGAGTTCGAGGCGAAGCAGTTCGTGCTCTCCGACGATGCGCGTTTCCAAAAGCAGCTTGACCTACAAGAGCTCCGCAACGAGATTGAAGGCAAGCAGAAACAATTACAGTCTCAGCTCGAAGTCGCCCAGGAGCGACTCGTGAGCCCATTGCGCACGAAGCTCGCCGAGATTGTTGAGACGATCGGTCGCGACGGCGGCTACTCCTTCATCATGATGCGCGGTACTCCGGGTCTGATGTATTCACGCGAAGCTCTCGACGTAACCGATAAGGTGATCGAGAAGTTCAACGAGAAGGGCTGAGCTGCGGATGGCCCATGTGCATCCCAGCGCATCGGTTGACCCTGGCGCACGGCTGTCGGCAACGACGGCCGTGGGCCCGTTTTCAGTGATAGGTCCCGACGTGGTGCTCGGCGACGATGTCGTCGTCGGAGCCCATGTCGTCGTGACCGGGCGCACCTCCATTGGTGCCCGCACCGAAGTGCATCCATTCACCAGTCTCGGTGGCCCGCCCCAGGCGCAAGGCGCCGACTTCGCGGATGCCCGCCTTGAGATCGGTACCGACAACGTCATTCGAGAACACGTGAGCGTGCACGTCGGTACGACGGCGGGCGGCAATACAACCCGCATTGGTGATCACAACATGATCATGAATGCCTCGCACATTGGTCACGACTGTACGGTTGGCAGTCATTGCGTTTTTGCCAGCTATTCGGGGCTAGCGGGACATGCAATCGTCGAGGACCACGCGTTTCTCGGGGCTTATACCGGTGTGCATCAGCATGCACGTATCGGTGAGTCTGTCATGACGGCAGCCAACACAAAGTTGTCTTTGGACGCGCCGCCGTTTTCGATGGTTGCCGGTGATCGCGCCCGAGTTGTCGGAGTCAACAAAGTCGGGCTCAAGCGGCGGGGCTTTTCGAGCGAAAGGCAGGGACACATTAAGCGCGCCTTTCACTTGCTCTTTCATTCGGACCTACGACTCGCCGAAGCGCTGAGTACTGTGCGCGAAGAACACAAAGTAGGGTCACAAGGTCAGGTCACAGAAGAGCAGGACGTCGAGCGACTGCTGTTATTTCTCGAAGCTAGTAAACGGGGTTTCTGCCGCTCCTAGTCGTTTCGTAACCGTCCGTTTAGTCACTTTTGGCCATCGTTACCCGTGTTGGTTGTTGAGAATAGAGTCGTCGAGCACAGAAGATCTATCGGGGGTTGGCAAAGGTCGTGGTACAGCAAAATCAATCCTGCCTGGGCCTGATCGCCGGCGACGGGCAGTTGCCCTTTGAAGTTGCGCGCGCCGCAGCCAACGCCGGGCACCGGGTGTGCGCGATTGGCTACCCCGGTATCACCGACCCCGAGCTTGAGAATGCGGTCGACGCATTTCACTGGCTGAGTCTCGGTCAACTTGAAATGCTGCTGGCAACTTTCTCTGCCGCGAACGTGCAAGATGCGGTGATGGCCGGAAAGGTTTCGAAAGAACACCTGTACGGCGACATCAGCGCGCTCAGGCCCGACCCGCGCGCTCTCGCGCTCATGTCCAAAGTGGCGGACCTGCGTGACGACTCAATTCTCGATGCCATCGCGAGCGTGCTCAGCAGCGAAGGGGTGCGACTTTTGCCCCAAATAGAGTTCTGCCCCGACCTACTGGCAAAGCCGGGCGTCGTGGGCAACGTCGAGCCCACAGCGGCCCAACTCGCCGATATGGCGTTTGGTTGGCCAATCGCCAAGTCGATCGCGGGGTTAGATTTGGGGCAGTCGGTCATCGTGGAGTCCAAAGCGGTACTCGCTGTCGAAGCGATCGAGGGAACCGATGCTGCCGTGGTGCGCGGGGGCCAGCTTGGCCGCGGCGGGGCGTGTCTCGTCAAGGTTGCGAAGCCGAGTCAGGATCTGCGCTTCGATCTGCCGACCATTGGCCCGGGGACCCTGCGGGCCATGTTGGAAGGTGGTGTGGCGGCCTTGGCCTTCGAGGCCGAGTGCACGATCATTCTCTGTCGTGAAGAGTTGCTGCTGCTTGCCGATGCAAATGGGGTACCGGTCGTCGCGATGGGGCCTAGCGGTCCAGATCGAAATACGATCCACAGTTGAAAGAGGATGCGCGTGAACGAATTGCAGATTGTCGTAATTGGCGCGGGACACATGGGGCGCCGGCACGCGCAGAAAGTTGCTGATCTCGCAGCGGCCGGGTTGCCGGTTCGCCTTGCAGGGGTAGTCGACCTCCTTGCG
>JBLHOB010000102.1:0-8308 GCA_047619425.1 Myxococcota bacterium | reverse complement strand
GGGCCGTCGAGGCGGCTAGCCAGAGGCTTCGCAGAGGGGTTGCCTCGCGCGCACAGGCCCACAGTTACGGACGACGTGAGCTGCTTGCTAAGGGTAGGGCCGTGAGTTCAACCAGCAGGCGACCGTAAGTTCGCCTTTTATGGGCATTGTCGGTGATGGGGGGACGGGTTAGCGCTTGCGAATTCAGGAGAATTGGTCTGCCGAGGCTCGTGAGCCGATGCGCAGTCACGACCTGCGATACGCAAGCGGAGCGGAGGCGGATTGAGCGCGAGCCGAATCTCTGGGATAGGGCTCGCGCTACGTTCGATTGAACTGTGCGTGGACTCGAAGGATTGGATGCTGGTGCTCCCTTAAAAAAGCGGGAACTCACCCTCGTCCGGGTCCGGAGCGCGCCTGTTCACGCCTGGAGAGATGCCGTCGGCTTTGAGTTCTTCACGGGATCGCCCGTACTTGCGCACGAGCGCGCGGTCTTCTTCGGACAGCCACGAAGTCTCCAGCCACTCGGCCGCGGCGGCCATATGCTTGCGATGCCAGTTGGTAGCGACAGTTCGGGTCGCGCGGCGTCGCTCCTCGGGGGCCGTGATGGAGCCTGCCCATTCAAGCGCGCGCAAAGGATCCTGCTTGCCTTTTTGCACGGAGTAAAGCTCGAGTAGCGGCTGCAGCCACGGCTCAAGCCCCTCCGGGCCCATGTCTTCGAGCCACGTAAAGAGTGCTTGGCGATCGCCTTTCATCCAGCCGCGGAAAGCCCACTCGATAGCGAGGTGCTTTTGGTGTCCCTCGGGTGCCGTCTTTAGCCACACAAATGTGGCATGGCCGTGCTTGCGCGCGAACTGCTGTGCGATGAAGCGTCGTAGGCCGTCGCCGTGCTCCGGGTCTTCGCAGTGATCTAGGCAAAAAGACTTTGCATATTCAATGTGGGTCTTGGCGAGCTCGATGCCGAGTTGGCGGTAGACGGAGAGCTTGAACTTCGAGTCGTCGACTGGCACGGCTTCGGCCCATTCGATGGTCGCTTGGGGGCCGTACATCACAATGGACTCTCGAGCCATAATGCGAAGCGCCCGCTGTCGGCCTTGGCCCGCTTGTAGTCCACGTACATAGTCTTCAAGACCGGGAATATCGGAGTGGAACCATCCCTTAACAAAGGCGAACTCGGCGGCGATGGTGTCGTAGTTGCCAATCAACCCCAAGGTGCCGAGTTGTTCGTGCGCGCTGAAGGGGTCCTTCATCGCCCACAACTCAAATGTAGGAAGCGTCATCGAGAGGCGGTGTGCCAGTGGGGCCTCGACGAGCGCCCAGCGCGACGCGTTCTCCGGCTGATGGAGAGCCCAAAACCGCGCGAGTAGGGACATCTCGGCGCTGCCGAGCGTTGGGTCTTCGAGGTACAAGATTCGCTGCACTTCACCGAGTGCTTCTGGGCCGAGGGTCGGCAACAGCGCAGCCAGCTGCTCGATGCGCGAAAATATTTCGGGGTTCGACAGGATCGCCTCGATTTTGCTCTTGGCGGCTCCGTTGATCGTGCCCGGCGACCCTGCGCTTACGCGCGGCGGGACGTTTGAGGGCATCTCGCTACCCGCCGGATGGATCGAGGGCATCTCGCTCTGCGGTACGACAGACTTGTCTTCGCTACAAGCGAGTGCAAAGGCCAGGGCGAGTGCAATGAGAATGATGGTAAATCGTGTAGTTGTCGGCATGGCGGGCCAGTTTAGATTTGAACGCATTGGATTGCTACCTCAGTCGGGTTCGGTTCGGCGTGTAACCGGAAAGTGAGAGCTCGAAAGTTTTGAGTTGATCACTTTAGTCACTGGAGTCGTAGGGCTGGTTGAATCGGATGATATTTCAGCGCGCTTTAGACCTCCTTTTCGATGTGGTTCTAGTCAAGGTGCTCGATGGTTTGCGTCTCAATTAGAGTCCCGTCGAGCGATTGGTGTTCCCCGCGATCGGCTCCGATTCGTTGTCGGGTGCGCGCAGATCGAGGGCTTCCAACCTTCTGGATCGGCGAGTGAGCAGGCGCGCTGCGGAGTAGGGCAGCAAGTTTATCCGTCACAGCGATCTTGATTCTATTCTGCCTCTTAGCTGCCGGTGTCGGCCTGGGCGATGCAGTGCACCCACCAACAAGCCTAAACGAATTTCGGTTGAGCAACCTCGAGGTTGAAATCGCCGAAGTCGTCCAAGGGGGCTCACCTAGGGACGGGATTCCCGCCCTCCATCGGCCATCGGCATTGTGCGCGGCAGATTCACCACGGCCCGACGCTGCACGAGTGGTCGGCGTGATGCTTGATGGAGAGGCGCGTGCCTACCCGATTGCAATCTTGAATCATCACGAACTCATCAATGAGGTGCTCGGCAGGTCCGCGATTCTGGTTTCGTATGGCCCCTTGTGCGGCACAGGCATGGTGTTTGATCGAGCAATTGGAGGAGCGACGAAGAGCTTTGGGGAGTAGGGGCTGCTCTACCGCTCGGACATGCGGGTCTACGACCGCGAGTCCGGGAGCCTGTGGTCGCGGATCGCAGCCAAGGCGATTGCGGGTCGCGGGAGTGGCCAACCGCTCTCACTTGTTCGAAGCCGTCACACGCGCTTGGGGCGCTGGCGGAGGGCTCATCCTGAGACCAGCGTGCTGTCTCCCGACACTGCATACGCTTGTGACTACATTCGGTCGCCTTATGGTGACGATGCACGAACGTCATGTCTGTCATTTCCAGCGTCAGTGGACAATCGCTATCCCCCCAAGACTCCCACTGTCGGCATCCGACTTCGAGGAATGCGCGGGCTTACCCGGCGAGTGAAGTTTTGCGCGTCGGTGGCAAGGCGGAGGAAAGCTTTGCTGGAATCGAGGTCGAGGTCGGGTACGATCAAGCGCGCACCGAATTTAGTGTCGTCGCGCCGGACGAAGCGGAGATCATCGAGGGATATTGGTTTGCCTGGATGGCATTTCACCCTGGGTCCAGTGTGTTCGTCGCCGAGCCTGTTGCCGGCAAATGATTTCTCTCGTCGCACATAACCGCGACGCTGCAAACGACTCTTTACGATCTCAAACTGCGATCTCAAACTGCGATCTCAAAGGAAACTCCATGCAACGCTATGGCATTACGATCCCCTTCGACGGCGTTCCCCTCCTCGAGCAGGAAGACTGGGTCAAAGAACTCGCCGATCTCGGCTACACCGACTTTTGGTCTGCAGAGTCGGGGGGAAGTGATGGCTTTACGCCGCTGATCCTCGCCGCCCAATGGGCCAAACAGGCTCGCGTGGGAACGGCGATCATTCCCGCCTACACCCGCGGCGCCGGCACGTTGGCAAGCTGCGTCTCTTCCCTCGAAGAAGCGGCGCCTGGGCGCTCGGTGATCGGTATTGGCTCGTCTTCAAACGTGATCGTTGAGCGTTGGAACAGCATCGCCTTTGAAAAGCCCTACCAGCGCGTTCGCGACACTGTGCGATTTTTGAAGCAGGCCCTTACGGGCGAGAAGATCAGCGAGGACTACGAGACCTTCTCGGTCAAAAGCTATCGCCTCACCCGGCTTCCGGCGTCGCCGCCGAAGATCATGATCGCGGCCTTGCGTCAGGGGATGCTCGGACTCGCGGGACGAGAGGCAGACGGCGCGATCCTCAACTGGTTGACTGCCGAAGACATGAAGACGGTCGCACCCTATGTCCACGCCGGGGGCGAGGGCAAGGAGTTGGTCGCACGGCTCTTCGTGATCCCGACTGCAAACAAGGAACTCGCGCACAACATCGGCCGCCGCGCGATTGCGGCCTATTTGAACGTGCCCGTCTACGCTGCGTTTCACGAGTGGCTCGGTCGCGGCGATCAGCTCAAGGGCATGTGGGACTTGTGGAAGGCGGGCGACCGCGCCGCAGCACTTGAGGCGATCCCGGGCGAGCTCGTCGACGAACTGATCATCAACGGCTCACCCGAGGCATGCAAAGAGCATGTACAGCGATACGTCGAGAACGGTCTTCACACGCCGGTGCTCGCGATCCTTCCCTCCGACGCGGACATGCGCGAAGTGAGCAAGCAATTGGCGCCTTCGGCGTAGCGCGAGCGGTTACTCAACGGATCTACTCGGGGGCTCGAGTCGGCCACATCATTTTGCGTGCGACGGCTTCGTTTGGGCGCTGGCCGGTGATGTAGACGTTGGGCGAGCGTATCCAGTCTGTACCGGGACGGGGCTCGCCGTACTTTACGACGTCGGAGAGCAGTTCGTCGATTGCGATGCTGCGTCGATCGAGAGCCCCATTGCCGGCGCCAGGGCGAATGGCAAAGTGCGTCGAGAATGCGTCCGCAAAATCCGCGGGGCCAAGGCGGTGCATGTTCGGTGTGTTGGGTGTTGTCAGGTTGATACGCGAACCGTGATCGCCGTGCACGATGACAGTGGCGCCTCGCAACGGCTCGCTTTCGAGGACGCGACCGAGCATCTCGGTGACAAGCCGTGTCGTGCATTGGACTTGCTCGAGATAGAGGGGGTAGCGCTCGGCGCGGGTGCCCGGGTTGTTGCGAGTCGGGCGCAGCTCCGGCGCCTTGTAGGTTAGCCACTCGAAGGGGGACGGACGCATCGCGCATGTCTTGTCGTAGGCATACGAAAAGTGCGGCAGCAGAATGTGGGCGAAGTAAAGCGAACCACCTCGAAGCGAAAGCAGGTCTTCCTCAACGTTCAAAAGTGCTTGCATCGACGAGACCGTGCTCATGCGGGCGGCGCCCAAGGGCCATGGGGGGAGGTGGATGTTGGCGGAGGCGAGTTCGCGGCTCGCTTCACGGTACGCAAGGCGCGCCTCTTTGAGCACGTATGACCGTTGCCCGAACATGCCCAAAATGGCCCGCGCCTTGGCGCCTGTCGGCATTTCGCTCGCTTCGATTGCCTTGGTCGATTCGAGTGTATAGGTGGTGCAACGCGTGATGTTGTGCGCGCCGGGAGAGCCGCAGAAGTCGATGTAGTCCGTCTGCAGCACCTCGATCTGATATCCGCGCTTCGCCATCGCATCGAAATAGGCGTTGTGGGTAACAGCCTTCTGCTCGGAGTCGTAGAACTCAAAGCTGTTCGCGCCGTCGCTCAGATTCACCAGATGTGACAGGGACGGTGGCGTTGTGAAGTGGCGGCTGAAGGCCCGGGTAAATACGTGAAAGCCCAGGTCGGTGTAGGCGTGTTCGAGTTGCTTGCGCAGCGTGCCGGCTGGATCGAATTCTGTCGGAATGCCGTCGATGGCGATGTGTTCGTCGAGGATGATGTGGATAACGGGGGTAAGCCCCTCGTTGTCTTCTTTGGCGGTATTCGATTCTACGACTCGTAGGCCGCCGTCGCCGGGGGACATCGGCAGGGTCGTAAGAACCATGATCGCGCAGGCTGCGCCGAGCGTGCGACCCAGTCGAAGACGCAATGGCCAGAGTGCGGCACCAGCAGCGAGGTAAAGCCCCAACGCGCGAAGTCCCGTAGTAATGAAGTCGAGCTGCAAGTCGATGAAGGCGAGTGCGAAGGCAGCGACGATCGCGACGCGAGCGGCGCTGGGGAGGAGCAAGAGCAGGCAGCCAAACACCAAGCCAAATGCCGCGACGGCAAAGATGGCGAGTAGAACCTCGGGTTGCAGTAGGGCGTAGTCGTGATGGCGCACGAAGATGATCAAAGGAGTGAGCAAGAGCAGGGAGCAGACGAACAAGCTCGACCAGCGTTCGGTAGCGGGCATCGCGATTAGCCTTGAGCCCGGATTTCGTCGGGGTTCCAGAACGCGCGCAAGCGCGCGATCTTCCCCTGGTCGTCAAACGTGATGACATCGGTGACATCGACTTCGTGGAGCCTTCCGTCGAGTTCGAGCTGAAGCGTGAACGACATCGCGGCCTCATTGCCGAGCGTTGTGCGAATCGCCCCCGTTAGCTTGGGCGTGGGTTTGGATCTTTCAAAACCCTTGCGGAAAAAAGTCAGCACTGCTGCGCGCCCGGTGACGTGGGTGCTGCTGTCTCCACCAACGGGGTCCTCGACACTGACGTTGTCGGCGAAGAGGGCCACTACGGCCTCGGCGTCTCTTGCAGTCACACTCTCGAGGTAGCGCATCATCGTGGCGCGCATTTCGTCGGCGGTTGGCAACTCATCTCCTTCGCGATCGTTTTGAAAACTAGCAGGCCGGCAAGCGGGGGCCCAAGGGGCGACATCCCGATTCGGTTCTGCCTCGAACGGGCCAGCGAGGGGGTCTGGGGCGCAAAGGTTGTTGTGAAAGCTGGGCTTCAGTCATCGAGTACATGCTCAAGGCGATCTGCGAGGGTTTCCCCAAAACGCGTGAACGTGCGCAGCTCGCGGGCGGGCAGGTCAGTCCAGACGTCGTCGATGGCGCTTTGGCGCGTCGAGCGCACGCGATCGAGGGTGCGTCGTCCGCTCGCCGTCAGGACGTAGTTACGTTGGCGACGATCTCCCTCCGCGATGGACGCGCGAATGAACCCGCGCTCAAGCAGGCCGCGTATCAACTTTGAGACTGCGGCGGCACTGATTGCCCGTCTTTCGGCAAACATCGAGGGCATGAAGTGCTCGGTCGCGATCTCCTCGAGCACGCGCCACTGCGCGACGCTCAGCCCCGCATCGCGGGCGATTTGCTCTCTGCGCTCAGTGAAAAGATCCGAAAGGCGCTGCAGGACCGCGATCGCGTCGTGAATTATTTCGGTGCGTCTTGTCATTTTAGTTAACCTAGGTTAATTATTAATCCGAAGACAGTATATCGGATCGCGCAGGCGATCCCAGGCCCGAGAACACGATGGCTTTGGGACGATCGATATTCGCCGCCGAGGTGCAGGGCCGCATCGGCGATTGAAGCGAGTCGGAAGTAAATGAAATGGAAGAGGAAAGGGAGAGAGATAATGGGAGCGAAACGAAGTGTCGAACAACAATTTGGTCCAGTGGCGGATCAATACGCCGCCTTCAACTATCACGCCGCGGGCCCGGATCTCGCTGCGATGCTCGCAGCGGGCAAGCTCAATGGCGACGAGCGGGTTCTCGACATTGGCTCGGGCGCCGGACACACGGCCCTTTTGTTTGCGACCGGCGCCGCAGAGGTTGTGGCCTCAGACCCTACTCAGGCGATGCTCGACCAGGGCAAGCGACTCGCGGCCGAACGGGGCCTGGACAACGTGAGCTTCGAGCTGACTTTGGCAGAGAAGATGCCTTTTGCCGACGCATCGTTTGATCGCGTTACGTCTCGGCAAAGCGCGCATCATTACGCGGACGTTCCGGCTGCGCTGCGTGAAGTTGCCAGGGTGCTGAAGCCGGGAGGGAGCTTCGTGCTGGTCGATACGGTCTCCCCCGAAGACGAAGAGTTTGATGTCTTCCTCAATCGGATCGAATGGCTCCGAGACTCAAGTCACGTGCGCGACTATCGGGTCAGTGATTGGCGAGGAATGTTCGAGGAGGTGGGGTTCGCACTCGAAGATCTCGAAGCGTGGAATATCCCGCTCGAGTTTGGTGAGTGGGTAACGCGCTCGCGCACCCCCGAAGACGACGTGGCGGCATTGCGCACGTGTTTTGGCGAAGCATCGCCGAGGGTGAATGAGCGCTTTGAAGTAAACGGCGATTGCAACTGGTCGGTTCCAGTGGCCCTGGTGGTTGGCGTACGCCAGGCCTAGCGCTTGGCGCTTGGCGAGCGCGGCGAAGCGACGCGCTGGGCACCTGTGATGGGCGCCCAGTGCGAGTCCTCAATGGGGCAGTATTGTGCCCTACGGCTTTGCACCAAACTGTTGGATTTGACCTCACTCAATCGCGTGATTTTTAAGGATTTCTAAAATAACGTAGTAACTACAGTGACTTGACCTGTGGCTACTCGTCTCGCGTTGCACCGCAGCCCCCGAGCCTGTGGTGACCATCTTGTCAGTATCATGGCAGTGGCGGCCTCTGCGGGGACAGCGTGATGCCAGCAGTCACGTCGCGAGTCTATCCTATGCTCATACGGCCGGAAGCAATTCGGCGAGAAGCGAATCACACTTGGGAAGCGATCGAGCAATGCGACAGAACAAACTTGCAATGGGATCATGGGCCGGGGAAGTGAGGAAATGCGTGACTCTCGCGGCATGCTTTGTCGCGCTTATCCTTACGGGTGGGTGTAGTGATGGCGCGGATATCGCTCCTGCCGATGTCGCAAAAACAGCGGCCGCCACGCGAATGCCCAATCTTGTGATCATCACTCTCGACACCACGCGAGCTGACGCATTGAGCGCTTACGGCCAATCGCGCAAAACGTCTCCGGCCTTTGACCGCATGGCGGAAGAGGGCGTGCTGTTCAACGCAGCGATGGCATCGAGCCCCGAAACGCTGCCTTCCCACGCGACGATCTTTACCGGCAAGC
>JBLHOB010000101.1:0-8310 GCA_047619425.1 Myxococcota bacterium | reverse complement strand
TCGCGTGACCTTTGAATCCAAACCGTTTCCGCTTCCCGCGCGCCTGCTCCACGCGGCGTGGCGTGGCGCGGCCAAGATCGGCATCGGGCACAGCCAACTGACCGAAGAGTCGTTGATCCGAGCGGCTAGGCGAACCACTGGCTTGCACGATTTCGTCGACGACTCGTTCCGCGTGCCCATGCGACGCATGCTGCACTCCCTTGAAAATGAGGGAGGGCTGCACCCTCTCGGACGAACTGCCATCCGCGAGAGCCTGGTGCGCGCCCTGGTCAATCGGCTTCGCCTCGAAGAAGCGTGCGATCGTCACCCTGAGATTGCCGAGATCGAAATCAAGAACCCCGTCTTCGTCGTCGGCCTGCAGCGAACCGGCACCACCCTGCTGCAGCGACTGCTCACGTGTGAGCCGCAGCTGCGTTCGATGGCAGCATGGGAGGGCCTGAACCCCGCTCCGTTCCCCAAGGCCACCGACCGACTCGGGCGCGATCCGCGCATCCAGCTGGCAAGGAACGCCGAGCGCGCGCTTCTTTACCTCTCACCGGAGCTCTTTGCGATTCACCCGGTTATCGCGGAAGAACCCGAAGAAGACATCCACTTGCTCGACATCAGCTTTGTCAGCCCTGCGATCGACGCGATTGCTCGGGCACCCAGCTACCAAGACTGGTTTCGCACGGTCGATCAACTGCCGAGCTATCGTTACATGCGACGACTCATGCAGCTGCTGCTGTGGCAACGCGGTGGACGATGGCTTGGCAAAACGCCCCACCACCTCGAGTACCTCGATGAGCTGCTCACGGTGTTCCCGGACGCAAAGATCATTATCACGCACCGCGACCCCGCGCGTACCGTCGCAAGCTTCTGCAGCATGATGGCCCATTCGCGGATGATGTTTAGCGACCGCACAAGCCCCGTCGAAATCGGACGACAATTCAGCGCCAAGGCCATTCGCGCCGTTGAGCGTTCGATGGACGCGCGAACCCGTCTCGATGAGTCAGCCTTTCTCGACGTCTTGTATCAAGATGTCGTTGCGGACCCGCTCAAAGAGGTCCGCCGTGTCTATGACTTTATCGGCCTCGACCTCGCGCCCACTACCGAAGCCTCGATGCAAGCCTGGCTCAAGAGCAACACCCAAACAAAACACGGGGTGCACGGCTATCGCTTGGAAGACTTCGGGCTCAAGCGCGAAGAGCTCGACCCGCACTTTGAGGCGTACCGCGCACGCTATGGAGTCCCGATCGAATTATGAGTGACCTCAACGGCAAAGTCTGTCTCGTCACGGGTGCAACGGATGGCCATGGGCGCGCGATTGCGCGACAACTCGCGAAGCTCGGCGCCGAAGTCGTCGTGCACGGCCGAAACGCCGCAAAGTGCGAAGCCGTTCAAGATGAGATCAGCGAAATCACCGGGGGCAAACGACCCGAAGCCCTACTCTGCGACCTCTCATCGCGCGAAGCAATTGACGGCGCGGCGCGAGAGTTCTTAGCCCGTGGTTGTCCGCTCGACCTACTGGTCAACAACGCGGGCATGGTCTCGCTGAGCCGTGAAGAAAATGCCGAAGGCCACGAGCTGGTACTCGCAGTCAACTACTACGCGATGTTCCAGCTAACCCTTCTACTTTGGCCACGGCTTGTCGAGTCGGCCCCCGCGCGCGTGATTAACGTCTCCTCCGATACCTACAAAATCGGGAAGCTCGATTTAGATGACCTCGCAATGTCGCGTTACTCTACTTCCAACTCCTACTCGCGATCCAAGCTCGCCGTCGTCTACTTCACCATGGAGTTGGCGCGGCGCACACAAGGCAGCGGCGTGACGGTAAACGCCGTCGACCCAGGCCCGGTGTCCTCGAACATCGCCAGCAACAACCCCGGACTGCTCTACTCGATCGCCAAGCCGATGATCAAGTATCTGTTTCCCAGCGCCGATCGCGCCGCACGAACGGCAATCATGCTCGCAAGCTCCCCAGATCTTGCCGAGGCAAGCGGTGGCTACTATCGCTCCATGATCCATCGCAAGAACCCCCTTTCCTTTGACGCGGACTATTCCGAGCGGCTTTGGGCAATCACAAGTGAGGTCACTGGAACGCAACTCTCGGGCAGGTAGCGGGCAAAGCCGATGACGGGCTCGGCGGGCTGTGACGCATCAACCGGTAATTGAATCCGTCGATCAATTGTCGCGATGACCAGTGAGCTATGCTCGTGCGCGATGTCCTCCCGCGCCCAGAGCACATGGTTGTTTGGCCCTGTATCCGACGTTTTCCTCGGCGCGGGCTTGCTGTACCTGCTGGCTATCTTTGGCATGACCGTCTCGGGGTTCGCGGTCCACGAGTCCATGTCGCCGGCGACCGTTGCGATCTTGATCACGATTTTCAGTGGCACGCACTACGGTACGACGCTGCTTCGGGTCTATGAACACGAGGCAGAGCGGCGTACCTATCGCGTGTTTACCGTATACGCGACGGTGGCAATGATCGCTGCACTCGGCGGCGCGCTCTACTCGCCGATCGCCGGCTCGCTCTTGATCACGATCTATCTCACGTGGAGCCCGTGGCACTACACCGGGCAGAACTACGGCATTTCGATGATGTTTCTTCGTCGGCGCGGGGTCGACGTCACGCCGCGCATCAAGAGCTGGCTTCACGCGTCTTTCATCCTGTCCTATGTCTCCGTCTTCTTGAACTTTCATTTTGAAGGCGGCATCAGCCAGACCGACCCACTTGGCTACACCTCGGGAGCTACCAGCGGATTTCAGTTCATTGGCCTCGGGCTCCCGGCCGTTCTTCGCACGTGGCTCTTGCCAGCCGTTGGCCTCGGCTATGTGGTCACGACTTTCGGCTCCATTGCGATGCTGTTGCGCGGCAGCACCCTCAAGGCAGTGAGCCCCGCCCTCGTGCTGCTCGCCACCCAGGCGGCCTGGTTCGCTGTCCCTCACCTCAGCCTCTACTTCGATCTCGACAACCACATCCCAGCGCTCAACCTCAAGGGCGACCGAAACTTCCAAGCCTATTTTTTGTGGGCGGCGCTCGGGCACGCGATCCAATACCTCTGGATCACCACCTACTACGCGCGTTCGGATCAACGCTGGCAGGGCTATGGGAGTTTTTTCACCAAGGCGTTTGTTTTTGGAAACGCGGTCTGGGCCGCACCCGTGATTCTTTTTGCGCCCGATGTGCTGGGACGACCCGATTTCGATTTCGGCCTGAGCTTGTGTGTTGCAGCAGCGGTCAACCTCCACCATTTCGTCCTCGATGGAGCGATCTGGAAACTGCGCAACCCGAAGGTGGCCGCGGTACTGCTGCGAAACGAAGCGAGCGAGTCGGCAGTAGCCGCACCGCGCAACACCAACATGTGGATCCGTCGCGTTGCGTGGGTGAGCGCCAGTGTCTTCTGCATCGCAAAGCTTGTATCGATCATCGAGATCGATACGCGACTTCCCGCAGCACTTGCCGACCGCGACTACGCTTCGGCCGAAGGTATCCTCGACCGCGCCGGGCTCTATGGTCGAGACTCAAGCACGCTGCGCGCAGACGTCGCGAACCGACTCATAAAGGAGCGCCAACAACTCGCGGCGATTCCGCACTATTGGCGCAGTCTCGAGTTGCAGCCCCAGGCCGACGGCTACAGGCAACTCGGCATTCTCCTTGAGCTCTCCCAGGGTACGGAGCAAGCGTTGAGGGCTTGGCAGCAGGGGCTTGCATCGTTTCCAGAAGACCTGGGCTTGCTGCGCTTTGCGGGCAACGGCCTCGTCAAACTGCGCCGCTACGATGATGCGGTGTCACTGCTCGAACACGCCAATGCGATCGAACCCGGTGACGGCGACACCGAGAAAGCCCTGGCCAAGGCCCGAGCGCGCAGCAAACGTTAGCCCCGCGCTATCGCATCATCTGGCGGAGGAACTCCAGGTTCTGTTTTGCCAACTCGCTAGTCGGGTCGACGACCAGCGCTTGTTCGTAGTAGCGCTTTGACTCTTTGAGCTTCCCCTGCTGCGCCAGCACTACGCCCATGTTGATGTACACCTCCGGAAAGCCGGGGTGCGCTTTGATCGCCGCCTCGAAATGTGTGCGCGCCTGATCCAGCAACCCCAACCGCGCGTACTCCGTCCCGAGATTGTAGTACGGCGTATAGAGGCCACTGTGCGCAGGTCTCGTTAATTCCTTCGGCGCGTCACCTTGGCCGATCAATGCGAGATAGGCGTCGTCGGTGGACGTCAGCGAATGGGTAAATACCGAAACGGTGTCCTTGAAGACGTTCGCGTACTGCCAGCTCAAGAATGCGAACGTCGCAATCACCAGCGCCGCCGCCCCCTGAAAAAAACGCTCGCGCCTTGTGTCCTCGCTGGCCCAGGCATCAATCGTATAGACGACCGCGATAAAGAGCCCCATGTACGGGACATAGGTATAGCGATCGGCCATGGCCTGAGAGCCGACCTGCACGAACCCAATGACCGGGACCAGAGTGCCGACGAACCAAAGCCATCCAACCACAAGGTAGGGATGCTTCGGCGCCTTCAAAAACACGCCGACACTCACCGATAGGACCAGGCCTGCACTCAGTGCGATCGAAACAACATCCCAGTCACCCGGGTGTGGATAGTAGATTGCCAAATCGTCTGGATAGACGGCTTTTACGACGTACCGCGCATAAGAGACAATCGCGTTGCTTGCCTTGTCGACACCGGACAAGACATCACCGGCCTTCATCGCCCCACCGCTCGACTGAGCCACGACCGTAACCACCACGGACCCGGCCGATAGAAGAAACAAAGGAAGCTTTTCCTTGATCAAAGCAGGAAGTCGCTCGCCGAGCGCCTGGCGAGTTAGTGCCACGCGATCAAGTGGCCAGACGTCGAGCAAAAGCAGAACAAAGGGAAGCGTCACCAGCATGGGCTTCGACATCAAGCCCGCCGCAAAGCAGGCTGCGACTGCTGCCAACGCCTTTGCGCTTGGTTGCGCTGCGAATCGTTGATACAGCAAGAGCGTCGCGAGCATAAATGCGGTGCTCAGTACGTCCTTTCGCTCGGCAACCCACGCGACAGATTCGACGTGTGCTGGATGCAGAGCAAAGAGTGCCGCGGTAATCGCCGCCGGCCACAGCTTTCGCACGGCGGTGTACAAGAAGTGAAAAAGCAGCAGGCTATTCACGATGTGAAGCACGACATTCGTCGCGTGATGCCCACCGGCGTCCATGCCGAACATCTCGACATCCAACATGTGAGAAAGCCACGTAAGAGGATGCCAGTTAAACGACGTAAACTCCGCAAAGGCCCAGACCAGTCCGCTCGCGGACAGCCCCGCCTTCACCTGGGCGTTGGCAGTCACATACTGATCGTCATCGAGGTTGATAAAATCGAAATCCAACACCTGGAAATAGACTGCACAAATGCTTACGACCAGTAGAGCACTGACGCCATTTTTTGCGGTGTTCGCTGACATCAACCCACTTATCCTCTGGCTCTTGAGCCCTCGACCAACACGTGCCCCGCGCGACTTCGGAAGACACGCACGCAGGAAATATACTCGTCACTGCTACCCGGGCATTGAAGCCTTCGCCCCGCGCGCGAAAGACCTGAGCACCCGGCCGAACACTCCGCTATAAAGTGAGCCGAGTCAACGACTTAGCCCATTGCTTGCGGTTTGCAGTGGCACCGTGCCGCAACGCGCAAGCTGGGAGCGACGATCGGGATGACTGGCCAGTTCGGACGCCGCCAAGACGGAAGCCCTCGTACCCATTGGGGCGAGCATCAGGCTCTCTATTGGATGGCTGGCGTTCTCTTGTTGGCGGCGGCGATTCGCCTGCCTCTGCTTTCGGTCGCCTTCGAGCGAGACGAGGGCGAATACGCCTACGTCGGCCAGCTCTTGCTGCAAGGCATCGCCCCGTACGAGCTCGCCGATACGATGAAACTGCCCGGTGTGCCCGCAATTTACGCCGCGTTGATGTCGCTATTTGGACAAACTCATGTCGGCATCCACTTCGGCCTGCTGTTGGTGAATGCGTTCACTGCTCTCCTGCTTTTCGTGCTGGGGGGGCGACTCATTGGAAAGCTCGCTGGCACCGCTGCCGCTGGGTTCTTCGTAGTCACGTCTACGCTGCAATCCGTTCAGGGCCTTTGGGCAAACGCAGAACACTTCGTTCTGCCTTTTGCCTTGATGGGCATCCTGATGTTCTTGCGATGGCTTGACGGCGGTCGCTACCAGACCTTGATTGGCGCGGGCTTTCTCCTCGGCAGTGCCGTTTTGATGAAGCAACACGGCGCGGCATTTCTGCTGTTCGTCGGCACCTGCCTCGTCTGGGAACTCGTCGTGTCTCGCACCGGGCACTGGTCGCCGCCGCTCAAGGCCGTGGGTAGCTTGGTATGGGGAGCCGCCATCCCGCTCGTCGTCATGGGCCTCCTTGTCTACGCGCTGGGTGGCTTCGACAAGGTGCTGTTTGGGGCAACCGAGCACTCCACCGCCAACAGCCTCGAAGAGGGTTGGTTAAACCTAGTCGGCAGCGGCACCCCTTTCTGGCGGCAAACACTGCCCATTGTGCTTATGGCGAGCGTTGCGCCTCTATGCCTCGACTGGTCGCCGCTACGACGAACGAAGTCTCTTCGCATCGTTCTATTCGGCCTCTTCTCAATTCTCGCGATCAGTCCGGGCTTAATCTCCGGCCCCAGCAACTTCGTATTGCTGCTGCCCGCGGTCGCCTTGTTTGCAGGTGCGACCATTGGCCGCTGCTACCAACTGCTCTGCGAAGTAACCCAAAGCGTACTCGCGCGCAGCCTGCCCGGCGTGCTCGCACTGGCAATGCTCGCCATCACGCTCCTTAGCAATCAAGACTATCTATTTCACTCGAGCCCGGAACAAGTCACGCGGAGCACGTACGGCATTACCCCATTGAGCGAATCTGTTGAAATTGGTGAATGGCTGCGAGAGAACACCAGCCCCGACGAGACAATCGCGGTGATCGGCTCCGAGCCACAGATCTACTTCTATGCGCAGCGCCACTCGGCAACGCGCTACATCTACACGTTCCCATTGATGGAAGAGCATCCCGCAGCCAAGACCCTGCAGCGCGAAATGGCCGAAGAGATCGAAGCCGCGGCACCCGAGTACCTTGTCTACGTCCACGAGACGAGTTCTTGGGACTTCACCAAACAGTCCTCAACGGACATATTCGATTGGTTCTGGGACTATCAACAACAGTTCCAGATCGTCGGCTGGAGCGAGGCACACCCCGACAAGTCGACGGTCCATTGGGGACGTCCCAAGAGCTGGCCCCCTGAGACGGAGAGCTATGTGGCCGTGTACCGCCGCGCCCAAGCGAGCCGACCTGGACGCTGATCGCTCGCGCCACTCGAAGGCCACGCCGCGTCGGCATCAAAGCCGATCGCGAACTAACGGAAGTCGCGAGCGCTCATACCCAGGTCGCGCAAGCGACGTTGAAGGGTGCGCACACTGACCTGCAACGAGGCAGCGGTGGGTCCAAGCCGACCGGCGTTCTCTCGCAGGGCCCCCGCGACGTCGCTCCAAGCCAACTCCCTGCGGTTTCCGGCCCTCTTCACCGCGGCATCGGCAGGGACGTTCGCGTGTGCAAGGTCGAATGCTTGAAGTTCCGGGTCATCGCACCACGCCAACGTTCGCAACACCGCATGACGCAGTTCGCGTACGTTGCCGGGCCACGAATGGATCTGCAGCTGTGCGAGCCCAGCACTTGAGACCGAGCGACATCTCGAACTAGAGCTCTCGGCCTCGTCCTTCAAAAACGCTTCCACCAGCATTGGCAAGTCGGCTAAGCGCTCGCGCAATGGAGGCACCGCAATATTCATAATGTCGAGTCGATAGAAGAGATCCCGACGGAAATTCCCTTCCGCGACCTCAACACACAGGTCGCGGTTGGTGGCAGCAATGACGCGCGCATCGCTGTGCTTTTCTTGGCTGGAGCCAACTTGCCGGTAACACTTCTGTTCAAGAACTCGCAGCAGTTTTGCCTGAGCGTCGAGTGGCAACTCGCCGATTTCATCGAGAAAAAGCGTGCCCTGGCCTGCGGCGCCGATAAGGCCCGCGTGATCGCGTACCGCACCGGTAAACGCGCCACGAACTGAGCCAAACAGCTCACTTTCGAATAGCGTCCCAGCGATCGCCGCACAGTTGACTGCGACGAACGGCTCTTGCGCCCTGGGCCCCGCGTCGTGGATCGCACGAGCGACGAGCTCTTTGCCCGTACCGGTTTGGCCGGAGACGAGCACGGTTCGCTCACTGTTCGCGCATCGCTCGATCTTATTTCGCAGTTCGCGCATCGGCGGACTGCCTCCGACCAGTACGTCTTCAATGGGCCT